>NZ_JBHYDW010000006.1:0-69203 GCF_051860475.1 Elioraea sp.
CGCTCTCCCGCACGCGGGAGAGGGGACCTGGCGGCGCCGCACGACTCCCTCTCCCCCGCGAGGGGGAGAGGGTTGGGGTGAGGGGGAACGGCGAAAAGCGAAGGGCCGGGAGGTCGCCCTCCCGGCCCTTGTCTCAGGCCGCCGTCAGCGGGGAGCGCGCGTCAGCGCGCGCTGCGCCGGCGCAGCGCGTAGCCGAGGCCGAGCAGACCCATGCCGAGCAGCGCAAGCGACGCGGGCTCCGGCACCGGGGTGCCGTTGGGCGGCGGGTTGCCAACGAACCGACCAAGGATCGACAGGCCCGAGAGGGCGGGAATCTGTCCGCCCGGGTTCGGCAGGACGATCTCGAACGTGCCGGTGCCGCTGTTCGGGCTGACCGTCAGCAGGACGTTCGGCAGGATGTAGGCCGCGTCGCCCGTGGAAGCCTTCAGGTTGATGCCGAGATCGATGATCATCGGCAAGTCGCTCGGCGCCGGGTCGGTCCAGGTCAGGATGTAGCTTCCGCTGGAGCTGCCGACGGCGGCCGACAGGGTGAAGTCGAGACCGAAGGCCGAACCGGCGTTCGGTGCGCCACCGTTCGTGTCGTCGCGGACGATGAACACGAAATCGTCCGCCGCGCCGGGGGCCGTCAGGGCATTGTTGAACGCCGTGGTGGTGGCGCCTGGGCTTGCATTGGCGGGAGAGATCGCCGCGCACGAGGTCGCGTAGTAGCTCACCGAGGGCGGGTAGTTGATGGTCAGCGAGACATCGCTGGTGGCGGCCGTCCCCCCGCAGCTCGGGGCCGCGTACGCCGCGCCGCTCATCCCGCCGATCGCCAGCATCGCCGCGCCGGCCAATCCCCCGAGAGCAACCTTGCCGAGTTGCATCAATCTGCTCCGTTTCTCGACCTGCCGCCGCATCATGGCGCCTGTCTGGCTCGTGCAATATCAATGCATGTTCCGGGCCAACACCGGATTGCCGCTGATTGTGACAGTCCGGCGCACCTGGGCTGGGGCGGGTGTAAGATTTTCCGACATGACTTCGTGCTGGGGTCGTTTTCAACTTCCGCGCGAGGCCGCCGGCCCTCACCCTGGCCCTCTCCCACGGACGAGGGAGGCAACCCGGTGGCGACGGCGCGTCCCCTCTCCCGCATGCGAGAGGGACAGGGTGAGGGCCGCCGCGACCGCACGCCCGCTTGACCGCGCCCCCCACAGTGTTACATGTAACAAATGCCCCCGCCCGCGCGCCCGACCCGCTCCCGCGTCGCCGCCCACCGCGCCGGCCTGCGCGCGCGTGGGTTGAGACCGGTCCAGATCTGGGTGCCCGACACCCGCGCGCCTGGCTTCGCCGCCGAGGCACGCCGCCAGGCGCGCCTGGTCGATGCGACTCCGGGCTTCGACGACACCATGGAGTTCCTCGAACGCGTCTCGGTGTTCGACGCGGAGGACGAGGAGCCCCGTGCACCGGGGTGACGTGGTGCTGATCGCCGATCGCGGCGCCGGCGACTATGCCGGGAAGCCGCGCCCGGCGGTGGTGGTGCAGTCCGACCTGTTCGCCGGGACGCGCTCGCTGATCGTCTGTCCGCTCACCACCGAGGGCCGGGACGCGCCACTCCTGCGCGTGCCCGTCACGCCCGGCCCCGCCCTGCCGCTCGCCGCGCCCTGCTGGGTGATGGTCGAGAAGGTCACCGCGGTGCGGCGCGACCGCGCGCGTGGCACGGTCGGGCGGCTCGCGCGCGAGGAGATGCTGGCGCTCGAACGCTGTCTTGCCGTGGTGCTCGGGTTCGGCTGAGGCGGTGTAAGGGTTTCCGACGGGGGCGGCCCCCCTCACCCTGACCCTCTCCCCCTTGCGGGGGCGAGGGAACCCGGTGGCGCCGGCGCGTCCCCTCTCCCGCGTGCGGGAGAGGGCCAGGGTGAGGGCCCCTCAGCGCCGCGACAGCGACGCCGCCTGGGCCGCCAACCCCTCGGCCTGCGCCTCGAGCAGCGCCTGGATCGCCGTCCGGCCCTGCACGGGGACCGTGCCCTCCGGCGCCCTGAGCTCCACCGCCGCCACCACCGGATGACCGCGCCCGCCGGCAAGGCTGTTCAGCGCCTGGTCCGCCCGGCTGCGCAGCCCGTCGCCCACCGCGCGCCCATCCAGCCACGAGGCGGTGGCGACCAGCCGGCCCTCGGCGCCCTGCTGGCGCACGCGCCAGGCGCCGCCGCCGCCGATCGGCACGGTGAAGGTGAGATCCTGGTCGTGCTCCTGCGCGATCCGCCGCCGTGCGCCGGCGACCTCGTTCCAGGTCGCGGCCTGGGGGAACACCAGCACGCGGGCGGAGACCGTGAAGCCGGCGCAGTCGGTCGTGGTGCAGCCCGCGGGCAGGGCGAGACGCGGCGCGGGCTCGTCGGGCGCGCGCGCGCCCTCGGCCTGCAACGTGGCCGCCGCCGCGGGCCCTGCGGCGGCGAGCGCGACCCCCAGCACCGCCGCCCCGGCCAGCATCGCCGGCCGCGGCCGGGCAGGGCTCGCGGGGCGGGCCAGCCGGCGCCACCAGCCCTCGCCGGGCTTCTCCGGCCGGTCCTCGCGGAACGGCAGCCCGGCCAGGATCAGCAGCAGCAGCACCACCGAGAAGAAGCCCCAGCCGTAGATCACGTGGTCGGCCGCCGCCGCCTCGGCGCTGCCCAGATACTCGGCGGCGATGACGATGCCGAGGGCGCGGATGCCGTTGGCGATGATCGGCACGATGATGGCGAGCGCCATCACGATCAGCCGCCGCCCAGGGCTGCGGAACATGGTCGCGGCATAGAGCGCGCCGAACGCCAGGGCGGCGATCGCGAAGCGCAAGCCGGCACAGGCCTCGGCGACGTGGAACAGCCCCGCCGGGGTCTCGATCAGCAGCCCCTCGGAGTAGTGCGAGATCCCCCAGAGGGTCAGCCCGACCTCGATGAACCGGGCGGTGATGAGCTGGAGATACGGCACCGTGAAGCCGCCGAACGGGACCAGGAAGATCGTGTAGGCGAGCGGGATCGCCATCGCCGCCGCGGCGCGCCAGCCGATCACGCTCAGCACGAAGACCTGGATCAGCGCCCAGGCGGTGAGCTGGCGGCCCTCCATGATGCCCAGCCGCTCCGCCACCAGCCAGGCGAGGGCGGGCGGGATTGCCAGCAGCGCGAGCAGGGGCTGGGGGCGCGGCGCGAGCACGGCGAGGCGGTGGCGGCGCTGCCAGGCGAGCCAGGCGGCGATCGGCGCGATCAGCCAGCAATGGTTGTAGGCGGTGGAGGTCTCCCAGACCCGCACCGCCGCTGCCGCCTCGGTCCAGAACACCGCGAGCAGCGCGGCGAGCCCGGCCAGCAGCGCGAGCGCGGCCGGCCGCCAGTCCGCGGGCGCGGGCGTCGCTTCGGTCGCGGCGGGGGGCGGGGCGACCGTCTGGCCGATCGCGTTCATCGGGGGCTCCGCGGTGGTGGTGGCGGCGTCTCGATCCTAGCGTGATGTGTCGCAGAACGGGCGGGCGGGGTCAAAACACGAAAAGGGCGGCACCTCGCGGTGCCGCCCCTTCGTGGCGGTTCCAGCCGGGCCGGATCAGCCGCGGCGGCGGCGCGCGGCGAAGCCAAGGCCCGCGAGGCCCATGCCGAGCAGCGCGAGCGAGGCCGGCTCGGGCACCGGCGTGACCAGACCCTTGATCTGGAACGACAGCGCCGAGGAGCCGGGCTTGCTGCCCGTCCAGTTCAGCGTCGCCTTGCCGGCCAGCGTGAAGTCGCCAGTGATGCCTTCGATCAGCCACCATTCCGCGCCGTTCGCGTTCACGCTGGCGAAGGAACCGCTGCCGACCAGGTCGCTGTCCAGCATCAGATCGGTGATGTTCAGGCTGCTCGCGCCCGAGGTGCGCAGGCGCAGGGCGAGGGCGTTGACGTCCTCCACCAGGGCGTCGGTGTAGGTTGCCGAGTAGTTGCCCATGCTGAAGGTGACGGCATCGCCGACCCGCGCCAGGGTGAAGGCGACCGGAGCATTGTTGCCGCTGTTGTTGCCCCAGATCCACTGCGTCGAGCCGCCGGCGATCGGGCCGGCATTGGTGAAGTTCGGCGGTGTGTGCAGACCGATCTCGTAGTCACCCGACAGCGTGTTGCTGCCGACGCGGCCCTGGGCGACGAACGCCTCGGCCACGCCGGGTTCGGTCAGGAAGGCGTTGAACGCGGCATCGTTGGCGAAGGGCTGGGTGACGACCGGCGCGGCCTGGGCCGCGGCGGTCAGGCCGACGGCGAAGGCCCCGGCAAGGGCGGTGGTCTTGAGGCTGAACGAGGACATGGCTGCTCCCGGCAGATCAGGTTGAACGGATGGTCCCGGCGGTCAGCAAGGGTTGTGCCAGGTGCGCGAAGTTCCTGATCCGCTTCGCCCTTGCATTGCGCCGCGGCATCGTTCGTGCCGGGGTGTAAGGTTTTCCGACAGGATTCCGTGCCCGCGGCGCACCGAACTCCCGTCCTCCCGGCGAAGCGGCGGGGGACGGGAACCACCCCCGCCGCCGCCGGTCAGGCGAACAGCGCCTCGGGGTTCAGCACGATCGTGTCGAGCGCAAGCCTGCGCTGCCCTTCCAGCACCACGCTGCCGCCCTCGAAGCCGATCACCGTGTCCATGCCGGCCTGCGTGACGGAGAGGCTCGCCGCCGCCATGCCCTCGAACAGCAGACGGTCCTGTGCCGGGTTGAAGTCGGTCACCCGGTAGGCGCCGGGGGCCCGCACGACCAGCAGATCCTGGCCCGCCCCTGTGGTGATCCGGTCGGCGCCGCCGTTGAGCAGGAACACGTCGGCGCCGTCCGAACCGACCAGCACCTCGTCCGCCGCGCTGCCGGCATGGACGGTGAACCGGAACAGGCCGGAGGCACCGAAATCATGGCGCAGGGTCGGCAGGTCGAGCCCGTCGTGCACGACCTGCGCCAGGCGCGGTCCGGCGGCCGGCAGGGTGGCGTCGGCGGTGTCGTAGCGCAGCACGAATTCGGTGCTGCCGGCCGCCGCGACGTCGATCGCGACCGTCTGCGGCAGTCCGGCGCCCGGCTCGCGCAGCGGCGGCCGATGCGCAAACACGAGCTCGCCATTGGCCTCGATCCGGAGGAGTCCGTGCGCGCGGCCGCCGTCGTCAGAGAAGTGGAACAGCAGCGGGCGGTCGCCCGGGTCGGAAGCCGCGGGGGGCGGGGCGGGGGCCTCGGGCGGTGCCTCCGCCTCGGGCTCCGCTGGCGCCGGGGGCGACGGCTCCGCCTCGGGCATTCTGGGCAGGACGTTGACCTCGAAGCCGCGCATGCCCGCATCCGCCATGGTCACGACGCTGCCGGGCACGGCATGGCCGTTGACCGTGATCCCCTCGATGTGCAGCGCCCGCTCGCCGAGATCCTGCCGGTACAGCACGGCGATCGGCACGGTCCCGGTGAAGTCGCCGCGCACGATCACCGTGTCGGCCACCCCATCGGACTTCAGCGCCTGCGCCTCGATCGTGTGCCGCGCGGGGTAGGTCACGCCGGCGACCATCACGGCGTAGAACGCCGAGCCCTCGAACGGGGTCTGCGAGATGCGGAACACCACCTCGTCCGGCCCCGACCCGAACACATGCATCGCCGGTTCGCGCGGCGTGGGCGGCGGCTCAGGTTCGGAGGGCGGTGGCGGGGGTGGAGGGGGCGCCTCCGAGACCGGCGGCGGCGATGGCGGAGGCACGGAGGGCAGCGTGGCCGACAGGCCGATCATGGCGGTGTCGCCGGTCAGCAGCAGATTCTTCTGGTCGACGGCGACGGCGAGGCCGTTGAACGTCGCCGACTGGATGAACAGGTTCCGATCCGCGCTCGTGTTGCCGTAATACGCGTCGTTGGTGAACCGGATCGCGATCGTCGTGTTGGCGTCGAACTCGCCGCGGATGATCAGCGTGTCGGTCTCGTTCTTTGCGCGCAGCGCCGAGGCCACCTGCACGCCGTCGAGCTGTACTCCGTCGACCAGCACGACATACTCGGCCGAGCCGTCGAACCAGGACTGGTTCAGCCGTACCACCACCTGATCGGCCCCCTCGCCCAGTTCGACGGTCTTCGGCGTGAGCTCGGCAACCGGCGCGAGGAAGAAGATCGGCGCAACCTGCAACGGCGCCGTGGAAGGCGGCGGCGCCGGCACGCCGACCGTCGCGGTCGAAACCGCGCCGTTGGAGAGCAGCCCCCATTGCGATACCGCAAGCGCCGCGCCGTTCATCTCGGCGGCATGGACGAAGATGTCGCGGCCCTTGTTCCAGCCGGCATGCGTGTCGTTCATGAACTTCAGCCCGACCGCGGTGCCGTCGGGGAAGCTGCCGCGCACGATCACGGTGTCGTACTCGCCATTGGCAAGCAGCGCGTTGACCGTCTGGCGCCCGCCGAGTTCCACGCCGTTGACCAGCACGACGTACTCGGACTTGCCCTGCCAGTAGTTCTGGTTGACCTGGAACACCATCTCGTCCGGACCGCTGCCGACCACCACCGTCTTCGGCGTCAGGTCCGGGCGCTCGAAGGCGATCACGGCGGTCTCGTTCTGCGCCATCAGGCTCTTCTTCGGCGCGATGTCGAGCGTCTCGCCGTTGAGCGTGGCCGACTGCACGTACAGGTTCCGGTCGCGGCCATAGCCGTCGCTCAGGTCGTTGACGTAACGGATCGCCAGCTTGACCGGACCGTCGGAGAAATGGCCGCGGATGATCAGCGTGTCGGTCTCGCCGGCGGAGCGGAACGCCGCGGCCTCCTGCACCCCGCCGACCTGCTTGCCGTCGAGCAGCACGACGTACTTGGCGGAGTCGAGGTACCAGTCCTGGTTCAGCCGGATTACCACCTCGTCCGGCCCGTCGCCGAGCGCCACCGTCTTCGGCGGCAGCGGGTCGATCTCGGGAATCGCGATGACGTTCGGCTCCGGCTTCACGAGCGCCGGCGGGCTGATCATCGTCCCGTCGGCCTTGAACACGAAATCCTGCGGCGTGTTGTTCGCGAGATAGGCGCGCGTCGGCAGATCCTCGCCGTTGTAGCTGATCGCGTTGACGTAGAGGTTGCGGTCGCGTGCGAGCGAGCCGAAATAGAGGTCGTTGGTCATCTGCACGCGCACGGTGACGGTGTCGCCGAAATCGCCGCGGATCGTCACGGTGTCGGCCTCGGCGAGCGACTTCAGCGCCGAGGCGGTGAACACGCCGCCCACCTGCTTGCCGTCGACGGAAATGACGTACTGGGCGCTGCCATTGAACCAGTCCTGCGAGATCTTCAGCACGATCTCGTCGGGCCCCGTGCCGATCACGTGCGCGGCCGGCTTGTTCGCGGTGGTCGGGTAGAGCGGATCGTTCATGTAGAGATCGTGCAGCTCGCGGATCGTCACCGCGAACTGGGGCACGCGGACGTAGTTGTCGGTGCGCGCACCGGGCGGGGCGAGGGCGAGGAAGGTCTCGACCGCGTCGCGATAGCGCGCGTCGCCGGTGGCGGCGTAGGCCATGGTGAGGCCGCCCACCAGCATCCGGTGGTATTCCTGCTCGGTGTAGGTGAACGCCCCGTCGGCATAGGTGCCGGCGGCGCGCATCACGTCCGCGACATCGCTCCAGCGGGTCAGCGGCGTGCCGTTCACGGCGGTCGGGATCGTGATCACCGCCGCGTTGTGCGGATCGAAGCCCTTGCTGGCCGAGTTGAGCGCGCCGAGCAGGAAGTTGGACATGAAGTCCAGCACCTGCAGCGCTTCCGTGCTGCCGCGCAGCGCGGAGAGCGCGACCACGCCGGCGAACATGTTGGTCTGCCAGACCGGGATGTGATCGCCGTAGGCCGCGCTCGGAATGAACCCGGCGATCTCGCCATAGGTCGCGGTCCAGGCGTTGGCGTTGGCGAGAACCCAGTTCCAGTTGTCGGCGATCGTTTTGGTGAAGAACGCCGCCTCGGTGCTGCCGTCCTCGGCGATCCAGGCGGCGTGTTCGAGCTGGCGCATCGACCAGGCGGCGCTGCGCAGCTGGGCGTCACGGATGACGATGCCCTCGCCGTTGCCGCGCACCGCCGGCCAGACATCCATCAGCGAGTGCGAGGCCTGGGTCATGACGTTGTCGTAGATCCAGCGCTCGCCCGTCAGCAGGTAGGGCACGAAGGAGAGGTCGGGCTGGTGCGCCCGGTCGGGCCCCCAGCCGGTGTCGGTGGAGACCTGCTGGGTGAGGCCGGTGGAGGCGCTGCTGCCGGGAGTGCCGGTGCCGCCGCGCCCGTCGGTCCAGAGCCGGGGATAGTGCTCGGTGGTGAGCACCGTGCCGTTGGCCATGTCATAGAAGTTCCACGGCACGTAGCCGGCGACCTTGGCCTGGCCGAGCGCGTAGTCCGCCGCCGCGGCATCCTGGCTGATGATCCAGGAGGCGTTCGGCGCGGTGGTGTAGCCGATGTCCGGCCGCCCGCCGGCATTGCCCATGGACTGGGCGACCCCGTGGTTCCAGAAGATCTCGCCCCATTGGGGGTTGTTGGCGACCTGCTCGTAGTAGTGCCGCAGGTCTCCGGGGTTGATGACGAAGTCGGTGTCGTACTGGAAGATCGCTGCCGCAGCCTTCAGGTACTCGATGTCGTGCTTGATGTTCAGCCAGCCTTCCTGCGGCGCGCCGAGGCCCTGGATGCCGTGCGCCTCGTTCGAGCTGAAGTCCAGGCTGACCCGCTGGTACTGACCATGGCTCAGGCCCTGCTCGAACACCGTCGCGCCGTCCAGCGTGACGGTGGCGACATAGTTGAGCCGCCCGCCGACCGCTTCCATCGCGCGGTCGTTGTTGAGCCCGACGGTGAAGCGGATCTCGCCATCGGCGTAGCCGGTGACGTCGAGCACCACGCGCAGCGAGGAGTTCTCGACCGGGATCTCGACGCGCGCCTGGGTCGCGAACGGGCCCTGCTGCCAGAACGACGCCGTGCCGGTCGCGATCGCCTGCGTGACGGCCGCGCCGATGTCGATGCCGAGCGGCGCCCGGCCGTCCTCGATCGCGAGCGTCAGGCTGGCGCTGTGCCCGGCAAGCACCTGCGCGAGCGAGACCGGCGCGGCCGGCGCTGCGGCCCCGCCGGCGAGCAGGGTCGCGGTCGCCTCCTGCCACGGCGCGAGCTCCGGCCGCTCCATGGTCAGCACCGCCATCTTCACCGACCCGTCGGGGTGGGTGTTGCGCACATCGACCTGCACCGCGACGAGCTGGCCGCCGATCTCGGCCAGCAACTGCTGGCCGGGCAGCAGGTCGCCGGCCTGGAAGGTCTGGCCGAAGGACGCGAAACCGCCCGCGAGGGTCAGCACGCCAGCATTCTGGAACGTCACCTGGGTGATCGGATCGGGCATTCGTGTCTCCGGGCTCTCGGCAGTCGGGGGGGCCCGAGGCGCCGGAGTGGCACACCCGGGAACGGGGGGGTCCGAGACGCCATGCGTAACGCGGTCTGTCAGACTGGCGTCAGCGCCTGACGATGAATTCTCGCTACGGTTGTCGGCTTGGAGCCTGACTGTGGCGAGAACAAGGTGGCTCCCCCTGCGGACAACGCCGCGCGGAACGGCCTACGCCGTCAGCACCGCGTCCAGGCGCCGGAGCGTGGCCGCCCAGTCATGCGCGGCCCGGACGGCCGCGCGCGCGGCCGTGCCGAGCCGCGGATGCGCCCCGTCCAGCACCGAGGCGACGGCGGCAGCGGTCGCCGCCGCACCCTCCGCCACCAGCAGGTCCTGGCCCGGGACAGCGCGGACACCCTCGAACGCCGCCGGGGTCGCGACCACGGGCCGGGCCATCGCCATCGCCTCCAGCACCTTGTTCTGGATGCCGCGCGCGATCGCGAGCGGCGCAACCGCGACCGCGGCATGCGCCAGATACGGGCGCACATCCGGCACCGTGCCTGTCACGTGCACGCCGGGCAGGGAGGCAAGCGCCTGCACTGCCGGCGCAGGGTTCGCACCGACGATCCAGAACGAGGGCGGCGGCGCGCGGCGGCGCAGGAGCGGCAGCACGGACGCGGCGAACCATGCCACCGCCTCGACATTCGGGCGGTAGCCCATGGTGCCGGTGAACACGATCGGCACGACCCCGTCCGGGTAGGGGCTCGGCCAGTCGTGCGCGGGATCGAACCGGGCGAGATCCACCCCGTTCTCGACCCAATCGACGCGCCCCGCACAGTCGGGCGCGAGCGTGACGAAGTGCCGCGCCTCCTCCTCGGAGACGAACAGGGTGCGGTCGAAGTCGAGGGCGGCGCGCCGCTCGAGGCCGAGCAACGTGCGCGCCTCGCGCGCCCAGACGAGCCGCATCGGCGGCTTCGCCCCGGCGGCGTAGGCCTGCCACTTGGCCGAATCGACGTCGACCATGTCGAGCACGCGTCGGAAGTCCGGCCGGTGCGCCTCGGGTCCCATCACGTAGGGCGCCATGGCCGAGGAATAGACCAGGGCCGCGTCCCAGCGGCGGTCGCACAGCCCCTGACGGACCCAGGCGGCGAGCATGGGGTGGTGGAACCAGCCGAGCGAGAGCGGCTGGCCGGGCCGCAGCCGGGTCAGTGCCCGTGCCGCTGCCTGCCACCGGCCGCGCAGCCGCTGCGCCTCGACATGGGCGCAGCGGGCGCGGAGCGTCGCGAGGTGGTCGAGGTCGCGCGGGTCATCGACCAGGCAGCCGAGCTCCACCGTCCAGGAGCCGGCGAGGTGGTCGAGCATGTGCCAGGCGCGGATCTTCTCGCCCTTGTCGGGCGGATAGGGGATGCGGTGGGCCAGGAAGAGCAGGCGGCGGGGCATCGGCGCCCCTTACAGCATGTCCGTTGCCCCGGGCCTACCGCCGCGCGCGGCGCAGTCCCGCGAGGATCCCCGCGTTCGGCACACCCTCGGCGTCTAGCAGGGCTGCGAAGCCCGGCGCGATCGCCACCACGCCGCCCGGCAACAGGTCGGCGAAGCCCGCGAAGGTGAAGGCCACACCGCTGCCCGCATGGGCGATCCCGCCCGCGCCCGCGCAGCTCCTCCGCGGTGCTGACCAGGTGCCGCAGGTCGCGGCCGAGGCGGTCCAGTCGCCACAGCACGAGCGTGTCGCCGGGCCGCAGCGCCTTGAGACACGCGGCAAGGCCTGGCCGGTCGTCGTGCCGGCCGGAGGCGAGATCCTGATAGATGCGCCCCGCGTCCACGCCGGCGGCGAGCAGCGCGTCGTACGGCGGGGCGAGCGTCGGCGCGGAGTTACCCCCGCCCAGTCGGGTTCCCTCAGCCGATACGGACGCGCCGCGTCACCTGCCCGTTGCTCTCCCAGTAGGTGCGCTTGTTGGCGATCAACGGGTCGTCCATCGCCGGCTGCACCCGCCCCGCGGCGTCGGTCGCCCGCGACGTGACCGCGTGCTCGCCCGGCCTCGGGTCGGCCCACTCCAGCGACCAGATCTTCCACGCGAACTCGGCGTCCTCGGTGCGGTCGATGACGGCCGGCACCCACGCGCCGCCGTCGATCTGCACCTCGACCCGCGCCACGTCGCCGCCCCACGCCGCGCCGACGATCCGGTGCCGCCCCTCCAGCCGCGTGACCCTCGCCGGCGCGGACTTGAGCAGCGCCCGCCCCACCGAGGTCTCCACGCCCACCATCCGCCCGTTGCGCGGCTCCTCCCGGAGGGTCACGTAGTCCCGCGCCATGAACCGGCCCATGTAGCGCCGGTCGCGCACCTCGATCCGCTCAAGCCACTTCACGTTGGCGATGCCGTACCAGCCCGGCGCGATCAGCCGCAGCGGGAATCCGTTCGCCTGGGGCAGCGGCACCCCGTTCATCTCGTAGCAGAGCAGGTTCTGCGGGCTCATCGCGTCGGCGAGTGACATGCTGCGGGCGAAGTGCTGCCGCGTCCGGACCGTGCGCACCACCTCCTCTCCGGTGTCGGCGCCGAAGAACACCACCTCGATGCCGTCCCGCAGCACCCCGGCCTCCTCCAGGACCGCGGCGAGCGGCGTGCCCGCCCACCGGGCGTTGCCGATGCCGCCGACGAAGAAGGGCGGGCCGTGATTGCCGGCGCACTCCAGCGTGAATACGACTTCGCGCCGCGGCCGGGCCTTGATCTCGGCGAGCGAGAAGGTGCGCGGTCGTTGGACGCGGCCGGAAAGCTCCAGCTTCCAGGATGCCTCGTCGAGCGCCGGCCAGTCGTAGTGCCCGATCTGGAAGAATCTCTCGTTGGGGGTGATCCAGGAGCCGAGTTCCTCCCAGCGAAGGACGTTGCGGACGACGTCGGGCACCGGGTTGGCCGCCGGCTGGTCGAGCCAGGGCAGGACCTCCTCGCCGGTCCTGCTCGGGAAGGCCCAGGCGGGGACCGCGGCGTGAGCGAGCGCCAGCCCCGTGAGCGTCGCCGCGGCGCCCCCGCGGGCCAGAAGGTCCCTGCGCAGCATGCCTTCGGTGTTCATCGCTCGCCTCCTCGGTTCCACGGCCGGATGAGGCCCGGCGGTGCACGCGGCGGCTATCCGCTTTCGGTCAGCCCATCCGCGGACGGCCAGATTCTTCATCGCCGGGCGGTACGGCGCCGCCGCGCTCTGGCTGCGGAAGGAAGTGCTGGCGAACCCCGCCGCCGCCTGGGTCAACCGCCAGCTCGCCGCGAACTACGCCCTGCTCGGCGACCGCCCCGCCGCGCTCGGCGCGATGTGCCGCGCATACCCGGACGCCACGGTGGACAGCGTCGCGGCGGTCCCCCCGCCCATCGCCGCGTGCCGCGAGCGAACCGTCGAGACGCTGGCCGGGCGCGGCCTGCCCCGCTGACCGGGGTGCGCGGCCGCGCGGCAAGGCCTTCGACGCCCGCCGTACCGACCCCTAGGCGCCCGGCCGGAGCCCGCCGTGGCGTGCACGCGGAACTGGGAGCAGTGCAAGCGCCTGCCTGCCGGCCCCGCCAGGGCGCTGCTCAGGATCCTCGATCGCGCGCCGGAGGCGGCGCTCGCAGCCCTTGGCTGACGCTTGCGTAGGCAAGCCAAAAGATGATTGTGACAACAGCGTTCAAGAAATCTCTCGCTTAAAATGTAGAAACTCGGTCGAAACAGCATGTTAGCCGGCCCTTAGCCGGACCCCGGCCTTCATCCAACTGTCATCAAAATGCAATCGGAGAGTCTCGGACCGCACGTAGAACGAGGGCGCGGCCTGCGTAAGGCCGCGCCCTGGAAGGAGGTCAAAAAGATGAGCCCCTTTGAGGCCATCACTGTAAGCCTTCTAGGCCTAGGGGTCCTCTGCCGAGCCCTCGACATCTACCTGAAGTGGAAGACCGGCAGCGGCTCAAAGTCCTAGGGTGGGGGTCCCCCCTTTGTGCAGAAGGGGGGACCTTCCAGGCGGTCTATTACCGCACACTACTCGCGCTGGGCAATACGATCTCCTAGCAGCGGGAAGGAGGACGAGCACCCTACCCCAACCCGCGCACGAGTGGCGGCCCCAGCACGTTCGCGACCGGCACCGGCAGGCGCTTCCAGAGCGCGATGAACAGCCGGTACTTCGGGTTGCTCGGGTTGTTCTCGGGGATCGCCGCGCCAGGGGCGAGCCGGTAGCAGTAGTGCAGCTGCTCGGGCTCGAAGCCCCAGTTCTTCTTGTAGTCGAACGCGCCGGTGCCGGACTTGGAGCGGCCGAAATCGAACCGCGTCGCCCCCCGCTCGTTGCCGGCCCGGCGCATCACCTCCCAGTACATCACCTCGTTGGCCGAGAGCTGGCGCGCGGCGACCGTGCCGCCGCCGTAATAGGGCAGCACCTCGCCCCGGAAGTGGAAGTTCAGCACCGCGGCGGCCGGGCGTCCTTCGTGCAGCACGGTGGTGACGTCGTGCTCGTCGGGGAACGCCTCGGCGAGGGCACGGAAATACCGTCGCGGGAACACCGGCGAGCCGAGGTTGCGCACGGACTCGGCATAGACCCGGTGCAGCGTGTCGGTGTCGCTGTTCGAGACCGAGGTGAGCCCGCGCTTGAAGCCCTTGCGCACTTCGGCGCGCTGCTTGCGCGGGATGTTGCGCGCCATGTCCTTCTCGTCGTCGCCGGTGAGCGCGATGGCTTTCCGGAACGTGTAGTAGAGCGGCGGCCGGGCGGCCCAGCCCGGGTCCTCGGCGGCGATGCGGCGGAACTCGAGCGCGGGCGCGCCAAGTTTCGTCTGCAGATCGATCGCATGGGCTTCGAGGGCGGCGGCCGCCTCGGGTGTCGCGGCCGCGGTGCCGCCATAGACGCAGAACGGCGTCGAGGCGAGCACGTCGCCGAACAGCAGCGTCTTCATGCGCGCGAGCGGCAGCACGCCGACGATCGCGCCGTCCTGCTCGGCATACGCGTAGTGCGTCGCGTGGCCGAACACGTCGCGGATCACGCGTTCCCAGCCAGAGCGATGGAAGAACGTCGCCGCCTCGGTCGCGCGCACGAAGTCGTCCCAGGCGGGTGCACTCGCCGCATCGAGGACGCGAATGCGGACGGTCATGCGCGTCTCCTCAGCGTTCGGCGCGTTCGAGGATGCAGAACTTGCCGGCCATTGGCAGCGGCATGTGGCGGACGAAACGTCCGGCCGAGGCATCAACGAACTCGTCGACCGCAAGCTGCGCACCCTCGGAGAAGAAACCGTAGTCGTCCACCACAATCCATCCACCGGGCTGCAGCACGCGGTCGAGGAACTGCAGCGCGTCCCGGATCGGCTCGTAGAAGTCGAAATCGACATAGGCGAAGCAGGCCGTGTCAGGCACATCGGGCCGCGCGAGAGTCTTTTTAATCCAGCCCTTGATCAGCCGCGTCCGCTCCGGCGGGAAGCCTCCCTTGGCCAGCTTGTCGCGCACCTGGTCCTCGGTCGCGCGCATCTGGCCGCGATACGCTGCCATCGAGCCGAGCCCGGCGATGTCGTCGATCAGCCGGTCCTTCCCGGTCGGCTCGGGCAGGCCCTCGAAGCTGTCGAACAGCCAGAGCGTGCGGGTCGGGTCGTGCAGGATCTCCTGCGCGAGCAGCCGCGACGTCGCGCCCTCGTTGCAGCCGAACTCGCACACATCGCCCGACAGCGCGAGTGCCTGGTGCAGATGATGGACGATGTAGATCGCCTCGCCGACGGTGGTGCCGTGCAGCTCGTGCAGCGCATCCGCCCGTCGCCCGTCCCGCGGCAGGTCAGGGAAGACGAAGCGCCGGTACAGCTCCTCGATCTCCACCACGTCCTTCTTGTGGACGGCGCGCATGGTCCGCAGCTGGCGCCATTCGTCTTGTGCGACGGCTACATAGCCGAAGCGGTCGAGGAGGGTTCGGCCGGCAGCTCGGAGCATTGAAGAAAGCATCCGGCGTGTTCCCCCCTGACCGCATGCGTGTGGCTCTCAGCGCGGCGCCGGTTAAGCCTTGCCGGGCGGCGGCTCACCGGCGCGGCCGCAGCACCAGCAGGTAGTCGGCGGCGTCGCGGATCAGCGCGGTCTCGCACGCCTCCCAGAGCAGCGCGCGCACGACGTGCCAGACCGGCAGCGCGTCCTCCTTGATGTCCTCGATCACCAGCACGCCATGAGCGGAGAGCGCATCGAGCGCGAACAGCAGAACCGCCAGATTCGCGCCCGGCGAATGCAGCCCGTCATCGATGATCACGTCGAAGCCCTGAGCGCCCGCGATCGCACGCAGTTCGGCGAAACTTGCGAGATCCGTCTGGTCGACGAACACCGTCGCGATCCGCTCCTCGCGGAACAGGATCGCCCGGTCGACATCGGCGCCGTGGATCTCGGCACCGGGCAGGTAGTCGCGGAACGCGCGCAGCGAGGCGCCCGGCCGCCCCTCGACGCCCATGTGCGAGGCGATCGCGGTGTTCGGCGTGCCGAGGCCGATCTCGAGCAGCCGCGAGACCCGCGGCAGATCGGCGAAGACCTTGGCGTAGACGTAGTGGTAGCTGTGGAAATTCGCCTTGTCGCTGCCGTAGCGGTTCAGGAGTGCGGCGAGCGCCTCGGCCTCGGCATGGCGCTCGGCGCAGAATGCCTGCGCGGTCACCTCCTCGAACACCGCCGGCCGATCGCGGCGCAGCAGCAGGTTCAGCAGCGGGAAGGTGCTGCGCACCGACTGCCAGGTCAGGTCGGCGAGCAGGCCCTGGCTGCCGCGGGAGTTCGGCACGAAGGCCGGCAGGTCCTTGAGGACCCGCTCGCTCATCACCTGCTGGCCGACCTGCTGCCTGATGCGGCGCTTGATCGCCCCGCTGAACGGCATCGCCCGTGCGGCGAACGAGAGCAGGGAGTCGATCGTCTGGTCACGCGGCATCCGGCTCTCCGTTTTTCCGGCTCATGACGCCGCGATCGTGGGTGCGAACACCTGGTCCATCCGGCCCCAGGCGAAGTCGCACAGCAGCCGGGCGACGCGCCCTTCCATGGCCGCGAGCCCGACATAGTGGCGGAAGCGCGCGAGCCGCCCGGCCGCCACGCGCGGCTGATCCGGATCGACCTCCCAGGGGTGGAAGTAGAACAGTCCGGCCGTGCCGCCGGCGTTCACGCGCCTGAGCCCGGCGCGGAACAGCGCGTAGGGCACCAGGCGGAACCAGCCGCCGCCGGCGCAGGGCAGGTTGCGCCCGCCCACGCGCACCGTGGTCATCGGCAGTTCCACCACGCCCGAGGGGTCCGGCCAGTGCGGGCCGCGCGGCGCGTCCGGCTCGCCGTACAGGTCGTGTTTCACCGGGAACACCGAGGATGAGTAGCGATGCCCCTCCTCGGCCAGCACCGCATGCGCCCACGGCGCCGAACGCCGGCCGATCGAGAAGGTCGGCGCGCGGTAGCCGATCACCGTCACGCCGCCCGTGTCCTCCAGCACCGCCTTGGCGCGGCGGAGATCGGCGCGGAACGCCTCCGGCCCGATCGCATGCACCAGTTCGTGGCCGTAGCCATGGCTCGCGAGCTCGTGGCCGCCCGCGACGATGCGCCGGATCAGCGCCTTGTGCCGTTCCGCCACCCAGCCGAGGGTGAAGAAGGTCGCGCGCACGTCCGCGCCCTCGAACAGCGCCAGGATGCGCTCGGTGTTCGCCTCGACCCGGCGCGGCAACGACTCCCAGGCGGAACGGCCGATCGTCCCGGCGAAGGCCTGGACCTGGAACCAGTCCTCCACGTCCACGCTCATCGCGTTGACGGGAGCGCTCATCGCCGCCCTTCCAGCCCCGAGAACAGGTCCATCAGCCGGTTGAACAGGCGCTCACGCCGCGCCGCCTGGATCTCCAGCATCTCGATCCGGCGCGCGAGATCCGCGATCGCCGAGGCCGGCACCGTCCCGCCCTCGTGCGCCGGCTGATGCTGCGCGGCGAACTCGCGCAGCGGCGCCCGGCCCGCGGGCTGCCCGCCGGTGAGATCCTCCTCGAGCTCGCGCGCGGTGATCTCGACCATTGGCGCGGTCAGCGTCTGCGCGTGTTCGAGCGCGCCGCCGAGCAGCACGCGCGCGCAGAGCCGGTTGATCCGGCGCGGGATGCCGGAGCTGAAGCGATGGACAAGGTCGAGCGCGGCCGGCTCCCACTGCGGCGTGCCGGACCAGCCGACCGCGCGCATGCGGTGCTCGACATAGGCATGCGTCTCGTCCTTGGAGAGCCCGCCGAGATGATAGGAGGCGAGCACGCGCTGCCGGAGCTGGTCGAGATCGGGGCTGGCGATCGTGCGGCGGAGCTGCGGCTGGCCGAGCAGGATGGTCTGCAGCAGCGCGCGGCCGTCCTCGGTCACGTTCGAGAGCATGCGGAGCTCTTCGAGCGCCGAGGGCGGCAGCCCTTGCGCCTCGTCGACGATCAGCAGATGCCGCCGACCGACGCTCTCGCCTGCGCGCAGCGCGTCCATGATGCCGCGCAGCACGGCGGCCTTGGTGCCGTCGGAGGCGACGCCGAAGGCGTCGGCGACGAGCCGCAGCAGATCGTCGCCCGCAACCTGGCTGGTCATGATGCGCGCGACGGTGAAGCTTGTGGGATCGAGCTCGTCGCAGAGCCGCTCGACCAGCGTGGTCTTCCCCGCACCCACCTCGCCGGTGATGATCACGAAGCCCTCGCGCTGCGCGAGCCCGTAGACCAGATGCGCATGCGCGCGCGCGTGCACGCTCGAGGCGAAGAACAGCCGCGCATCCGGCGTCATCAGGAACGGATGCGCGGTGAAGCCGTAGTAGTCGAGATACATGGGGTGGCCCCCTCAGAAGGTCTTCTGCAGCGCCGCCACGATGATGTTCTGCAGCACGCTGCCGTCGAGCCCGCCGCCGTCGCGGTAACTCACACGGTAGCTCAACGAGCCTGCCAGGGTCGGGTTGATCAAATGTGTCAGCGCGGCGCCGGCGGTATAGTTGTTGGTGTCGCCCCGGCCTTCCCGCGTGCTGATGCCGTAGCGGGCGAAGGCGCTGAGATTGGTCGCCTCGTCGAGCGGGCGCGACCAGCTCACGCTGATCGAGGAGGCCTTCTGCGCGAACTGGGGCGTGGTCTGATCCGGCGCCGCCGCGACCGGGCGGCGGTTCTCGTGGGTCAGCGCGAGCGTGACGACGTCACGCCTGAGCATGTGGCTGAGCGAGACCGTGGCGCTGCGGGTGCGGAACAGCCCGCCCTGGATGCCGAGCAGCGAGCCCGCCCCGGAGGGCAGCACCGGCGCGCCGGTCTGCGCGTCCACCGGGTTGCCGAGCGGGTCGAGCACGATCGCCTGCAGCAGATCCGAGGCGCTCAGCGCCGAGGTGCTGATCCGGTCGGTGTAGCTCGCGAAGATCCGGGTGCGCGGCCCGAGCTCGGTCCGGCCCTGCACGAAGGCCGAATCGTAGCCGTCCCGGCGGCCGTACTTGACGGTGATGGAGGTCGCCTCGTTGGGCGTGAAGCGCACGCCGGCGGCCCAGATCAGCCCCTCGAACCGGGTCACGGGCACGGTGTTGTAGCGCTGCTGCTCGTAGCCGACCTCGACCAGCCCGGCGATTGCGCGGGTGATGGCGTAGCCGGCCTCCAGCAGCACATCCCGGCGATAGGCGCCGT
Source organism: Elioraea sp. (assembly GCF_051860475.1). Lineage (NCBI taxonomy): Bacteria > Pseudomonadati > Pseudomonadota > Alphaproteobacteria > Acetobacterales > Elioraeaceae > Elioraea > Elioraea sp. The sequence goes on from NZ_JBHYDW010000006.1 coordinate 18,806, forward strand.
CATAGATGCCCTGGCCGTCGAACTCGGTGGCATTGACGCTGCCCTGCAGCAGCAGCCGGCCGAAATCCTCACCCGAGCGGATCACCGCATAGCCGGTGTGCGAGCTGAACTCCGAGGCGCTGAAGCCGACCGGACCGAACCCGGTGTTGCTCGGCGCCCGGCGGTCCGTCGCGCGGCTCTGGTCGGTGAAGCTGTAGGTGTAGCCTGCGCGCAGCGTGGCCAGGTTCCGGAAGCGCTGTACGATGTAAGGCGAGATCGAGGCGGTGAAGGTCTGCACCTGGTCGTTGCGAGTGATCGCGGTGTTGTCGTCCTGGGCGAAGCCGCTCGACAGCGACTGCACCGAGGCCGAGGCGCGGGCGTCGAGGAACAGCAGATCCGGCACGAGGATCGTCGACACCTGGCCGAACCCGCGATGCACCAGCTGATTCTGGTCGCTGTTGCTGACGTAGAAGCTGGCGGTCGGCGCGTAGCTCAGCGTGCCCTGCATCCGCGCCGTATCGGCCCGCACCAGGATCCCCGGCGTGACGCCGAAGATCAGGTCGGATTGCCGGTTGCGCGGCGTGCCGCGGATGTTGTCGTTGAAGGTCAGGCTGAGGCCGAGGCTCGGTGTGATGGTCCAGGCACGGGGCGGCCCGACCGGAGCGGCGTAGAGGGCGGTGAAGGGGAAGCCGAGTGTGCCCGGGCGGAATGGCGAGTCCGGGGCGACGAAGGTGCCCGGGGCGGGCGGCGGCGCGGCGCGGGCCGGCGGAGCCGGCGGGCCGGCCGGGGCGGGGGAGAGATCGGTCTGCGCGGCGCCGGGCGGGGCAGCGAGCAGGGCGAGCAGGGCACCGGACCACCCCGCATGCCGCAGCGGCCCGAACAAAGTGGGCCGTGCACCATCAGGGGGACGGAACGATCGGCGCGCGGTCCTAGCCGCTCGGCGGCGCAGCGTACGCATCATAGCCGCCGTATGCGCCGAAGGTGTCGTTGGCTGTCAATACCGCACGGTTGAGCAACAGCTGCAGGTTCGGGCAGGCCTCGACCAGATCGAGCGCCGCCTCGACCTCGGCCCGCTGGGTCCGCTCGGCCTCGACCACCATCACCACCTGGCCGACGATCGGGGCGAGGATCGGGGCGTCGGAGGTGGAGAGGCAGGGGGGTGTGTCGAGCACGATGATGTGGTCGGGCAGCGCGGCGGCGAGCCGCGACAGCGCCGCCGTCATCATCGTCCCGGGTGTCATGACCGGCTGGCCGGCCGGGTGCGGCCCGTAGGACAGGAAGGAGAGGCGCGGGACCGCGGTCGGCACCAGCAGCGCCTGCGGGGCACGGTTCGGCTCGGCGGCGAGCATGCGCAGCCCGGGCGTCTCGGCATGGCCGAGCAGGCGGCTGACCGAGAGATGCTTGCCGTCGGCATCGACCAGCACCACCGGGCGCGCGCCCGAGCCCGCGATCGCGGCGGCGAGGTTGAGCGCGGTGAAGGTCTTGCCCTCGCCCGGCCGGGCCGAGGCGATCATCACCATGCGGCCGCAGCGGCCGTCGACCGAGGGCGTGGTCTTCACCGTGCGCAGCACGGCGTGCTGGGTGACCGCGATCTCCTCGGAGATGCGCGACCGGCCCGGCCCGGTCGACCCGGACACCAGCCCGGCCTTCACCATCACGTCGAGCGGGATCGGCGGGAGCGCGGCCGGGGCGGGTTGCCCGGCCGGCTGGGTCGGCGCGGCGGGCCTGGGGGGCGGCGTCAGCGCCGCGGGAGCCGCGGCCGGCAGCGTGGGCGGCGGGGTGGTCTGCGGGGTGGTCTGCGGCGGGACGGCCGGGCGCGGGTCGCGCGCCTCCATCCCGCCCATCGCCTCGACGGCACGCTCGACCAGGTGGGCGCGGCCCTTCGGCGCGGAGTTCATGCGATCAGCCTCGCGACCAGATTGGGGACCTTCGCCATCAGCGCCGGACCGCCCGCCACCACCACGCCATAGGCCGCGATGAGCAGCGCGAGCCCGGCGGCGAAGGCGACCGCGGCGCCGGCGCGGCGCACCGGCCGGGCGGAGGAGATCGCGCCGAGCACCGGCAGGCCGAGCTTGCGCAGGTCGTGCACGGTGTAGAAGCCGCGGTCGAGCTGCACCAGCAGCAGCGCCAGCATGCCGCCGGCGCCGAGCCCGGCGAACAGCACGCCGGTGGCGAACAGCAGCCGGTTCGGCCCGATCGGGGTCAGCGGCACGGTCGGCGGCTCGACCACTTCGAGGCGCACGCGGTCGGCATCGGTGCGCGCGGCCCCGGCGATCTGCAGCGACTCGCGCCGCGACAGCAGCTCCTCGTAGTTCCGCCGCAGCACGTCGTAGTCGCGGTTGAGGTTGACATACTCGGCCTGCAGCTGCGGCGCCGTGCGCAGCAGGTTCTCCAGCCGCTCGACCTCGGCCTCGACGTCGCGGATCTGGCGCTCGAGCGAGGCGATCTCGGAGTCGCTGTCGAGCACGCGCAGCTTCAGCTGCTCGTGCAGCGGATTGGGCGCGCCGCCGCCGGCCGCTGCGCGCGGCGCGCTGCTGCTGCCGCCCCCCCCGCCGCCGCCGCGGGCTCCCTGCGCGCGCAGCTCGGCGATCATCGCGCGCGTGGCGAGCACCTCGGGGTGCTGATCGGTGAAGCGCAGCAGCAGGTCGCGCAGATTGCGCTCGGCCGTGGCGAGGCGCGGGTCGCCGCCGCCGCCGCCGCCGGTGGCCGGGCCGGCGAGCGTGGCGGGGGTATTGGCGAGCTGCTGCTGCAGCAGGATGCGCCGCTGGGTGGAGTCCTCGTGCTGGCCGCGCAGCGCGGTCAGCCGCCCGCGCGCCTGGTCGAGTTTGCTGACGCCGCCGAAACTGTCCGACGGCAGGAGGTCGATGTAGCGGGCGCGGAACTCGGCGCGCTTCTGCTCGACCGCGCGCAGCTGCGTCTCGTAGCTGGCGAGCTGCTGGGCGACGAACTGGCGCGCGGTCTGCATCTGCTGGCGGTCGGTGCTGGTGGCCGCCTCGATGAACAGGTTGATCACGGTCTGCACCACCGCATGCGCCATCCGCGGCTCGTGGTCACGGAACTCGACGCGGAACAGGCTGCGCGTCTGCGGCATGATCCTGATCTCGCGGCCGAGCCGCTCGATCAGCGCCTCGCGCGAGGCAGGATCGGTCACGCGCAGGTCGAGATCGGTGCGCGCGACCACGCGCTCGAGGTTGGGGCGGCTGAGCAGGGTGCGCTGGAGCGTCTCGACCTGACGTTCGGGCGCGCCGTCGGTGGCGATGTCGCGCAGCACCGAGCCGAGGATCGCATCCACGTCGGCATAGACGCGCGCATTCGCCTGGTAGACGTCGGGCATCCGGTAGACCGCGATCCAGCCCACGCCGCAGACCAGCCAGGCCAGCAGCAACGCCTTCCAGCGGTGCCGCCAGCTGGCCGCGGCGTAGCGTCGGATCAGCGCGCCAATGTCCATGGTCTCAGAACCAGCCCTGCGGGATGACGAGCGTGTCGCCGGGGCGCATCGGCAGGTCCTGGGAGACATCGCCGTCGCGCAGAAGGTCGGAGAGTCGCACGGAGATCACCTCGGCCGGTCCGCCGACAGTCTCGCGGCGAATGATTTCCGCACTGTTTCCGGCGGCATAGCGGGTGAGCCCACCGGCCGCGATCATCACGTCAAGCACGCTCATGCCCTCGCGGTAGGGCAGGGCGACGGGCTGGGCAGCCTCGCCGATCACGCGGATCTGGCGGGACGGCGGGCCGACGAAGGAGGTGACCAGCACGGTGACGAAGGGCTCGCGCACGAACTTGCGCAACTCCGCCTCGATCGCGGTGGACAGCTGGGAGGGGGTGCGGCCGGCAGCAACCAGGTCCTGCACGAGCGGGGTGGAGATCCGCCCATCCGGGCGCACCGGCACCGAGGCGTTCAGCTCCGGCAGGCGATAGACGACGATGCTGAGCGTGTCGCCCGCGCCGATCACGTATTCGGGCGCGTCCATCGCCGGCAGCACCGGGCGGGGATCGGTGGCCGGCAGGTTGACGTTGCGCGGGCCGCAGGCGCCGAGCGCAAGCAGCACCATGAGGGCTATGAGGTGGGGGGATCGACCGTTCATCGCTGTCGCCTCGCTCTCCTGTCGGTACGGGCCTGTAGATTACGGCTGATCCTCGGCCGCCGGAACGGTCGGCATGCAACGCGACGCCTGCTGGCGATGGACCGTTCTTAGCAATGCCCGACGGCGGAGACAATAGAAAAAAACTAAACCACACGCATTTTCGAGACTGTTTTCCGCTGCAGGACCACTTTTCCCGACCGACTCACCCGAATACCGCAACCCTACGTTGTCTTTCGCCTCAACAGCCACCCTGCAACCCTTGGGACGCTTCCGGGGAGCCCCGGCATTCATTTCGCCCTCACGGTCCTGCGCCGCTTCGGTGTAGAAGGAGCGGGCAAGGCAACCGGGTCGTGTAAAAAAGCATGAGCGCTCTCGCGATTTGTGCATTCCCGACTGGACTCTGGAAAAAATTTTGTCTTGGGCCCCGCCGGGGGGCCACCCATGGGGGGACGCCCCGCCGGCCTTCGGGCCGGCGCCGACGCGGGTGCGCGCGGACCAGCTCCGCCGCGCGCCCGGAGCGGAGGACGCGATGACACACTGGCCCGGCCCCGCCGCCCGTTTCGATCGCCCGCCGCGCCGCGCCGTGGCCAGACCGCTCCGCGGCGTCCTTCCCGCCAGAAGCGACGCCGCGACCGAACCCTGCCTCGACGTCGACCGCCTGCCGCCGGGCTGGCTCGCCGAGGCCCGGCCCCGCCGCGACGGCCCGGCCCCGGCGGCACTGCGCCGCGCGATCGAGATCCTGCTCGCCGGCCTGGTGCTCGCCCTCGCCGCCCCGCTGCTCGCGGCCGCGGCGCTGAGCGCCCGGCTCGACGGTGCCGGCCCGGTGCTGGCGCGCGTGCCGCGGGTCGGCCGGCGCGGCCGCCCCTTCACGCTCTACCGCCTGCGCGTGCGCGCGGGCGGTCTCGGCCGGCTGCTGCGGCTCTGCCGGATCGAGGACGTGCCCCAGCTCGTCAACGTGCTGAAAGGCGAGATGGCCCTGGTCGGGCCCCGCCCCGAGGCGCCCGAGGCGGCCGCCGAGCACGCCCGCTGGATCGTCCGCTGGCGCGACCGCGAGGCGGTGCGCCCCGGCGTCACCGGCTGGGCCCAGGTGCACCAGGCCGTCACCCATCTCGATCGCGGCGGCTCGCTCGCCCAGGCCCGCCGCATGCTCGGTTACGACCTCTACTATGTGCGGCACCAGAGCCTCGGCCTGGATCTCCGGATCCTGCTCGCCACGCTCCGCGTCGTGCTGCTCCAGGAGGAGGCGCGCTAGCCTTGGCGTCCGCACCCGCGCCATGACCGCCTCCGTCGTCCTGCACACCGGCGCCGCGGCGTTCTGCCTGTTCTGGGCCGCGCTCGTGCTGGCGGCCGGACGCGGCCGGATCGCGCTCGCGCTCGCCGCCGCCTGCGGGGCGGGCGCGCTCTGGGCCGTCACCGTCGCGTTCCTGCCCGACTGGCCGCTCGACGGGGTGTCGGGCGCGGCCGACGTGCTGCGCTCGGCGGTCTGGTTCGCGGTGCTGCTGGTGCTCTATCGCCGCACCGGCGGCGCCGAGGTCGCCCCGGCCATGCGTCGCTTCGCGGTCGCCGGCCTCCTGCTCGTGCTGGTCGGCTTCGCCGCGCTGCTGCCCGGCCCGACCGCGGATCTCGTCCTGCCCACGCTCGGCTCGCCTGCCCTGCTCGCCCGGCTCGGGCTCGCGCTCGTCACCGTGCTGCTCGCCGAGAACATCTACCGCAACGCCGACGAGGCGGCACGCTGGCACGTCAACCTGCCCTGCATCGCGCTCGGCGGGCTCGCCGCCTTCGACGTGCTTGTCTGTGCCGACGCGGTGCTGGCGCGCGCCTTCTCGCCGCCGCTGCTCGACGCGCGCGCGGTCGTCATGGCGCTTGCGATGCCGCTGCTCGCGCTCGCCGCGGTGCGCGACCGCCGCTGGCGCCGCCAGCTGCCGGTCAGCCGCGCGGTGGTGTTCCATGGCGCGACCCTGGTGGTGGGGGGCGTATTCCTGCTCGGCATCGGGCTCGCCGGCGAGGCGGTGCGCCATCTCGGCGCCGACTGGGGCCGCGCGGTGCAGATCAGCCTGCTCGCCGCCGCCGCCCTCGCGCTGCTGGTTGCCGCCTCCTCGCAGTCGGCGCGCTCGCGGCTGCGCCGGCAGATCGTCGACAACTTCTTCACCGCAAGGCACGACTATCGGCGGGAATGGCTGCGCACCGTCGCCACTCTCTCCGCCGCCGATGCCGAGGCGCCGGCCGCCTTGCGCACGATCCGCGCGATTGCCGATCCGGTGGACAGCCCGGCCGGGCTGCTGCTGCTCCGCGAGGAGACCGAGGGCGCGCCACGCTTCGCCTGGGCACAGTCCTGGAACTGCCCCGATGCGCCGCTCGCCCTCGGCGCCGAGCATCCGCTGCTGCCGCTGCTGCGCGACGGCACCTGGATCGCCGAACTCGGCGAGGCGACGCCGGCGGACCTCGCCCGCGCCTATGGCGCGCTCTGGATCGCCGTGCCGCTCCTGCACCATCGCGAGGGGCTCGCCGGCATCGTGCTGCTCGCCCCGCCGCGCGCCCCCTTCCCGCTCGACGGCGAGACCTTCGATCTCTTGCGCACGCTCGGCCGCGAGGTGGCGATGTTCCTCGCCGAGCGGCGCGCGGCCGAGCGGCTGGCCGAGAGCCGCAAGCTCGCCGAATACGCCAAGCGCTTCGCCTTCGTCGCGCACGACGTCAAGACCGTCTCGCACCAGCTGAGCCTGCTGCTCGCGAACGCCGAGGACCACATGCAGGACCCCGAGTTCCAGCGGGACGTGCTGCTGACGGTGCGCGCCGCCACCGACCGGATCAACACCCTGATCGCGCGGCTGCGCCAGCCCGAGGAGGAGGCCGCCCCGGCGCGCGCCGAGCCCGCGCATCGCGTGGCTCCGGCGGCGCGGCTCGCCGCGCTCGCCGCCCCCCGTCAGAGCCGCGTGATCGTCGAGCCCGGGGACGATCCGGGCCTTGCCGCGATCGGGGCGGAAGCGTTCGATGCCGCGGTGACGCATCTCATCAACAACGCCATCGACGCATCGCCCATGCATGAGCCGGTCCGCATTGCGCTGCGCCGCGACGGCGCCCGCATCGTCATCGACATCGCCGATCGCGGACCGGGAATGAGCCCAGGGTTCGTGCGCGACGTGCTGTTCCGCCCGCTCGGTACCTCCAAGGCGAAGGGCAGCGGCATCGGCGCCTGGCAGGCGCGCGAGCTGCTGCGCGAGGCGGGCGGGGATCTGGCGGTGCTGACGCAGCCGGGCGAAGGCACCACGATGCGCCTGACCCTGCCGCGCGCCGAGGCGGACGCCGCCGCCGCCCCGGCGGCGCAGGAGCAGGTGCGGAGGTGCGCATGAGCAAGCCGAAGCTCCTGGTGGTCGAGGACGATCCCGCGCTCTGCGCCCAGTACAAGTGGGGCTTCCCGGCCTGGCGCGTGCTGATCGCGAATGATCGCGTCGAGGCCGAAGCGGTCGCGCGGCGCGAGCAACCCGCCGTGGTGCTGCTCGATCTCGGCCTGCCGCCCGACGCGGAGGGCGTGGCCGAGGGGTTCGCGGCGCTCGAGACGCTGCGCCGGCTCGCGCCGACCATGCCGGTGGTGGTGTCCTCGGGCCAGGACCACCGCGAGAACATGCTGCGCGCGATCGCGCTCGGCGCCTACGATTTCTGCGAGAAGCCGGCCGACCTGGCGCTGCTCCGCACCGTGCTCGACCGGGCGCTGCGCCTGCGCGAGCTCGAGGAGGAGAACCTCCGTCTCGCCGCCCAGCCCCGCCCCTCGCCGATCCGCGACCTCCTCACCGGCGACGAGGGGATGCTGAAGGTCTGCCGCACGGTGGAACGGCTCGCCTCCGTATCGGTGCCGGTGCTGCTGCTCGGCGAATCCGGCACCGGCAAGGAGGCGCTCGCGCGCGCGCTGCACGAGATGGGCACGCGCGCGGCGAAGCCCTTCATCCCGATCAACGCCGCCGCGATCCCCGAGACGCTGCTCGAGGCCGAGCTGTTCGGCCACGAGAAGGGCGCCTTCACCGGTGCGGTGCGCCAGGTGATCGGCAAGATCGAGCAGGCCAACGGCGGCACGCTCTTTCTCGACGAGATCGGCGATCTGCCCGGCAACCTGCAGGCCAAGCTGCTGCGCTTCCTCCAGGAGCAGATGATCGAGCGGATCGGCGGGCGGAGCCAGATCAAGGTCGATGTGCGCTTCGTCTCAGCGACCAACCAGCCGCTCGAGCAGCAGGTCGAGGAGGGCCGCTTCCGCGCCGACCTGCTCTACCGGCTGAACGCCGTGACCGTGCGCATCCCGCCCTTGCGCGAGCGCGGCGAGGACGCGGCCCTGCTCGCGCGCGCCTTCCTCGCCCGCGACGGGCGCGAGTTCGGCCGCCGCTTCCGCGGCTTCGATGCCTCCGCCCTCGCCGCGATCGCGGCCCATCCCTGGCCCGGCAATGTGCGCGAGCTGATGAACCGGGTGCGCCGTGCGGCGCTGATGGCCGAGGGCCCGCTGGTCAACGCCGAGGATCTCGAACTCGCCGCTCCCGATCGCGCCGCGATCGCCGCGCAGGAGGCCGACAGCGAGGTCGATCTCGATCTGCGCGCCGCGCGGATGCGCGCCGAGCGCGAGACGATCGAGCGCGCGCTTGCGCGCAGCCAGGGCAGCCTCACCGCCGCCGCGCGGCTGCTCGGGATCAGCCGCCCCACCCTCTACACCCTGCTCGATACGCACGGGATCCCGCTGCCGCGCCCCGAGGCTGGCAGCCCCGCCGCGTCCATCGACGCCGTCTGACGGAGACACGCCATGGCACGACCCCTCACCACGCGGATTGCCGCCCCCCTCGCCTTCGCCGCCGCGCTGATGCTGGCAGTGCCGGCCGACGCCTCGGTCGACCGCGCCCGCGCGGCGCAGCAGCGGGGCGACCTGCGCGCGGCCCAGATCGAGTTCCGCAACGCCGTGCGCGCCAGTCCGGACGATCCCGCGCTGCGGGCGGCGCTCGCCCGGGCGAGCCTCGATCTCGGCGACGGCGACACCGCCGAGAAGGAGGCGCGCGCCGCGCTCGAGCGCGGCTACGACCGCGCGGACGGCACCGCGCTGCTGCTGCGCGCCTACATGACGCTGCGCCGCTTCGAGGAGATCCTGCGGGAGTTCCCGATGCAGGAGGGCCAGGTGCCGAACGCGGTCGCGGGCCAGGTCGCGGCCGGACGGAGCATGGCCTATCTCGCGCTGAACCGGCGCGAGGACGCTGCCCGCGCCGCCGCCGATGCGGTCCGCCTCGCCCCCGACCGGGTCGATCCGCAGCTCGCCGCCGCCACCGTCGCCGCCGTGGCCGGCGACCGCGACGCCTCCGAGGCTGCGGTGGACCGCGCGCTCGCGATCGAGCCCGACAACGCCGACGCGTTGCTGCGCAAGGGCGGATTCCAGTTCGAGCGCGGCCAGCTCGCCGAGGCCTCCACCACCTTCGCCCGGGTGCTGGAGCTCGCGCCCGGCCATATCCCCGCCCGGCTGCGCCGCGGCGAGGTGCTGCTGCGCATGGGCAACGACGCCGAGGCGCGCCAGGAGATCGACCGGGTGCTGCGGCTCGCGCCAAGCGCGGTGCTGGGGATCTACATGAGCGCGATGCTGCACGGCCGCGCGCAGGACTGGCCGGCGGCGGACGAGGCGCTGCAGCGGATCCAGGGCCAGCTGCCCAACATCCCCGACGGGCTGTTGCTGTTCGCCACCGTCAAGCGCGCGCTCAACCAGCTCGAGCAGGCCGAGGACGCGGCGCGCCGCCATGTCGCGCGCCGGCCCGAGGATCCGCGCGGCGCCAAGCTGCTCGCCACGCTCGAGCTGCAGCGCGGCGCCGCCGATGCCGCCGCCGGCACGCTCGACCGGCTGGCGCAGCGCGGCGCGGCGGACGCCGAGGCCTATGACCTGCTGGGCCGCGCGCATGCGCAGATGGGACGCCGGCAGGAGGCGCTCGACGCGTTCAGCAAGGCATCCGAGCTCGCCGCCGACAATGCCGGCGTGCTCGCCCGGCTGGCGGTCGCCCGCCTCGCCACCGGCGACGCGGGCGGCGCGCAGCAGGCGGCGGAGGCGGCCCTCGCGCGCAACCCCGACCAGGCCGGCGCGCGCGAGATCCTGGCATCCGCGGCACTCGCCCGCGGCGATCTCGCGGCCGCCTCGGCCCAGCTGGAGCGGCTCGGCCCGGCCGCGCGCGGCGGCGAGCTCGCCGGCGTGCTGGACGGCACGATCCGGGTGGTGCGGCTCGACATCGAAGGCGGCAAGCAAGCCTTCGAGGCGGTGCTGCGCGACCATCCGAACAGCGTGCGGGCGCGGCTCGGGCTTGCCCGCGTCGCCGCCATGCAGGGCGATCTGGAACGTGCCGAGCGGCTGTTCGGCGAGGTGCTGGAGCGCGAGCCGGGCAACCCGGAGGCGCTCGCGCGGCTCTCCGCGGCGGTGATAACCGGGGGGCCGCGCGCGGCGTCCTCGCGCGCCGTGCTGGAGACGGCGAACGCCGCCCAGCCCGGCGATCCCGCGCTCGCGATGGCGCTCGGCACGGTGCTGGTGCGCGCCGGCGAGCCGGCCAAGGCGGCCGCCGTGCTGGATGCGCCCGCGTTCCGCGAGCGCCGCCGCGAGACCCGCCACCTGCTGCTGCTGGCCGAGGCGCGCGCCGCCGCCGAGCAGCCGCGGGAGGCCGAGGAGGCCGCGCGCGCGGCGATGGCGCAGGACCCGGACAATCCGCTCGCCCGCCGCGTGGTGGCGGGGCTGCTCCTGCGCGCGAACGATCCGCGCGCCGCCGAGACGGTGCTTGAGCAGGGGCTGCGCAGCCGGCCGACCGATGCGCTGCTGCAGCAATCCCTGATCCAGACGGTGCGTGAGGGCCGCGGCCTCGACGCGGCGCTCGAGGTCGCCGACCGGCTGGCGCGCCAGGAGGCCACCCGCCCGACCTCGCTGACGCTGCGCGGGGACCTGCTGATGGGCGCGGAGCGGTTCGAGGAGGCCGCCGCCGCCTACGCCGCCGCCTACCAGCAGGCGCCGTCGGGCGTGCTCGCGCAGCGGCGCGCGGCGGCCCTGCAGCGGCTCGGCAGGACGGACCAGGTCATGGCCGCGCTCGCCGCCTGGCTCGAGCGCCAGCCGGGCGACACGCCGATCCTGGCGCTGCTGTCGCAGATCGAGATCGGCACCGGCAAGACCGTCGAGGCCGAGCGGCGGCTCGTGCAGGTGGTCGCGGCGCGGCCCGAGGACGCGGTGTCGCTGAACAACCTCGCCTGGCTGATGCAGGCGCGCAGCACCCCCGAGACGGCCGAGGGCCGGGCCACGCTCGCGCAGGCGCGGCAGTACGCCGAGCGCGCCTACTACCTCGCGCCCTCGGCGGAGACCGCCGACACGCTCGGCTGGATCCTGGCGCGCACCGGCGAGGCCGCGCGCGCGGTGCCGCTGCTGCGCCAGGCGGCAGCGGCGTCGATGGCGCGGCAGCGTCCGGATGCCTCGATGTTCTACCGCTACGCGGTGGCGCTCGACGCGACCGGGCAGCGCGAGGAGGCGCGGCGCGTGATCGAGCCGGTGGTCGCCTCCACCGCGCAGTTCCCCGAGCGGGCAGAAGCCGAGCGGCTGCTCGCGCGGCTGCGCGGGGGCTGATCAGGCGACGGGCGGCGGCCGGGCAGGGCGATGCGCGACCTCTTCTTCACCATGCTGATGGTCCCGCTGCTGGGGCTTGCCGGCGCGCAGCCGTTCGTCGGCGTGCTGCTGTGGTCGTGGATCTCGTTCATGAGCCCCCATCAGCTGACCTGGGGGTTCGCGGCCACGCTGCCCTGGGCGGCGATCGTGTTCATGGTGACGATCGTCGGCTGCTTCGTCGCGCGCGAGCCCAGACGCATCCCGCTCAACGTCCTCACCGTGCTGGTCGCGCTGCTGATGGTGGGGATCACCATCACCTCCTTCGCCGCACTCGGTCCGACCGAGATGGTCTGGCCGAAATGGGACCGCGTCTTCAAGATCATGCTCGGTGTGCTGCTGACCGCCTCGCTGCTGGACAGCCGCAGGCGGGTGCACGCGCTGATCTGGCTGATCGTGGTCTCGCTCGGCTATTTCGGCGTGAAGGGGGGGATCTTCACGCTGAAATCCGGCGGCGGCCACATCGTGCTGGGACCGCCGAACAGCATGATCTCCGACCGCAACCAGCTGGCGGCGGCGCTGCTGGTCTCGCTGCCGCTGATGAACTACCTGCGCCTGCAGTCGCGCCACCGGATGGTGCGGCTGGGCTTCGCGTTCGCGATGGCGACCACGCTGTTCTCGGTGGTGGGCAGCCAGTCGCGCGGCGCCCTGGTCGGGCTGGCGGCAACCGCGGTGGTGCTGTGGGCGCGCAGCCGCGGCAAGATCGTCTCCGGCGTGGCGATCGCGCTGTTCGTCGGCCTGGCGCTCGCGTTCATGCCCGACAGCTGGACCGAGCGCATGAACACGATTCTCAACTACGAGGAGGACGGCTCGGCGATGGGCCGGGTCACGGTCTGGCTGGCCTCGTTCGAGATCGCGCGCGCCCGGCCGCTGCTCGGCGGCGGGTTCCGCGCGATGTACATCCAGGCGGTCGTCGACCAGGTCATGCCGGGTGTCGCGGCCCGCGCCGCGCACAGCATCTGGTTCGAGGTGATCGGCGAGCAGGGCTTCATCGTCGCCGGGATCTGGTTCGCGATGCTGTTCACCGGCGGGTTCTACACGCTGCGGATCGTGCGCATGACACGCCACCGGCCCGATCTCCGCTGGGCCCATGACCTCGCGCGCATGACCCAGGTGGCGATGGTCGCGTACATGTCGGCAGGCTCGTTCGTCTCGCTCGCCTACTGGGACTGCTTCTGGACGCTGATGATCACGATGGGGGCGGTGCATCGACTGGTGAGCGAGGCCGTCCGCACGGCCCCCGCCGCCGCTTCCGCATCCGCCGCCGGCTGGCGCGCGCGCGCGCCGGTCGCCGCCACCCCGCCGCTGGGTCCGGCGCGCGCCGGCCTCAGGCCATGAGAGACGCCGCGACCGAACAGGGAGATCTCGGATGGAGAGCCTCTACTACCTCATCATGCTCCTCGGGATCGTCTGGCTCTGCGCCTGGAGCATCGCCCCGGAGCCGTACCGCACCCAGTTCTGGTGGCCCTTCGACATGCACGCCGACGCTGACGGCGCCGCGCGCGACGCCGGCGACGGCGGCGGCGAGAGCGCCCGAGGCCGGGCGCGCCGAGGCAGCGCGGCCATGCCAGCAAGCCCTGTCGCGGCCACTCCGGCTGCTGACCTTCAGCACGCTCTACCCAAACCCCGCCCAGCCCAATCATGGCGTGTTCGTCGAGAACAGGCTCAGGCACCTGGTCGCTGGCGACGCGGCTGAGAGCACCGTGCTCGCCCCGGTGCCGTGGTTTCCCGGCCGCGGCCCGGACGGACGCCCGAAAGCCGGCTTTCCCGAAATCCCGATCCGCGAGACCCGCCACGGCATCACGGTGCACCACCCGCGCTTCCTCGCCGTACCCGGGCTCGGGATGGTCTCCAATCCCTTCACGCTCCACCGCGCGGCGAAGCGGGCGGTCGCGCGGATGGTGGCGGACGGCGTCGCCTTCGATGCGATCGACGCGCACTACCTCTACCCCGACGGCGTCGCGGCGGTGTGGCTCGCGCGCGACTACGGCGTGCCCGTGGTGCTGACCGCGCGCGGGTCGGACACGTCCCAGCTGCCGCACTACCGCATTCCGGGGCGGCTGATCCGCGCCGCGATCGCGCGCGCCGACGCGCTGATCGCGGTCAGTGCGGCGCTGAAGGAGGGGCTCGTTTCGCTCGGTGCGGCGCCGGAGAAGGTGACGGTGCTGCGCAACGGCGTCGACCTGGACACGTTCCGCCCCCTGCCCGACCGCGCGGCGGCGCGCGCCGAGCTCGGCTTCGACGGCCCCACCCTGCTCTCGGTCGGCCTGCTGATCGAGCGCAAGCGCCACCACCTGACGATCGAGGCGCTCGCGCGTCTGCCCGGGCACCGCCTGGTGATCGCGGGCGAGGGGCCGGAACGATCCGCGCTCGCAGCGCTCGCCGCGCGCCTCGGCGTCGCCGAGCGCGTGCGCCTGGTCGGGCCGGTGCCGCATGCGCGCCTGCCGCTCTACTACGGCGCGGCGGACGTGATGGTGCTCGCCTCCTCGCGCGAGGGCTGGGCGAACGTGCTGCTGGAATCGATGGCCTGCGGCACGCCGGTCGTTGCGACGCCAGCCTGGGGCTCGCGCGAGGCGGTCGCGGCGCCGGAGGCCGGGCTGGTGCTCGACGAGGCCACGCCCGAGGCGCTTGCCGCCGGCATCCGCCGCGTGCTCGCCGCCCCGGCCGATCGCGCCGCCACCCGCGCCTATGCCGAGCGGTTCGGCTGGGACGAGACCACGGCCGGCCAGCTCGCGCTGTTCCGCCGCGTGCTGGGGCATCGAGAGACATGAAGCTCACCCGCCGCGAGCTCGCGCCCCTCGCGCTCTCGATCGCGGCCGCCTGCGCCTCGCCGGTGCCGCCGGCGATCGCGCAGCAGCGGCGGCCGCCGCCCCGTGCCCTGCCGCCGCCGCCGCCCATGCCGGCACCGCGGCGCGCGGGCGATATCGGCGGGCTGGTGCTCGAAGGCCACGGCACTCCCGCCGGCACCGTGATGCTGGTCGGCCACGCCTTCCCGCCGGGTGCCCTGCCGCGCGGGCACGGCGTGGCGCTCAGGCTGGTCGCCGGGGATCGTCCGATCGAGGCGGCGCTGCAGGTGCTCGCGCGCCACCCGGACGGCTCGGCGCGGGCCGGACTGATCAGCCTCGCCGCGCCGGCGCTGCCGCGCGGCGGCCGCGCCGGCGTGCTGATCGCACGGGTTCCCGCCCAGGGCTCGGCACTGTAGCGTGCCCTCCCTCCCCTTCCGCAGCACGGCCGTCTCCGGACGAACGAGGACGTCATGAGCACGACCCAGGGCTATCTCACCCTCGCCACGGGGGACCGGAAGTATGTCGAGATGGCGGCCAATTTCGCCGCCTCGATCAAGGTGATGGACCCGAAACGGCGGGTCTGCCTGGTGCACGACTTCGCCGAGGGGCTCGACCCTGCGCTCGCCGCCTTCTTCGACGACCTCGTGGTGATCCCGCGCGACGCGCGCTACCCGCACGTGATGAACAAGATCCGCCTGTTCGAGGCCTCGCCCTACGATCAGACGATGTTCGTCGATGCCGACTGCCTGCTGATGAAGCATGACGTCGACCGCTACTGGGCGCACGCCATCCAGCACTTCTTCTGCATCACCGGCAGCCCCGAGCGGCGCGGCGAGTGGAAGGGGATCATGATCGAGGACATCCTGCGCGAGCGCGGGCTCGAGTACATGGTCGTGATGAACGCCGGGATCTTCTACTTCGACCGCTCGGACGAGAGCCGGCACTTCTTTTCGGAATTGGAAGAATTCTACCTGAAGGAGATCGAGACCCTGGCGATCTCCAACTACAAGGGCAAGGGCAGCCACAGCTTCGAGCTCTATCTCGGCATCTTCCTCGGCATGAAGGACCTGAAGCGGCTGCTGATGCCGAATTTCGGCAACAACTCGTGGATGGTCTCGACCTGGCGCATCGCCTTCTGCCGGTTCGACATCCGCGCCGGGCAATCGGAGATCTTCAAGCTTAGCAACTTCCTGTTCGGCCTGCCGGTGCTGCCCACCCGGGTGGTGCGGCTGTCGCCGACCTTCCCGCATTTCGTCGGCCTGAAGCCGAAGCGCACCTATGCCCGACTCGCCGCCGAGTTCCGTCGGCTCGCTCGTGCCCGCACGCAATCGCCGGCCGACCTGGCGACCGCCGCCTGATACCGCACGGAACCGCCGCGCAGCTTGACCTCAAGGATTATATTCCTCTATGCTGGTGAAGCCATCGGGCGAGTTGCGCCTGCCCGACCGCGCCCGCCATGCCACCCGCCCTGCCGGCGCCGCCTGCCCACGCAATGCGGCACGCCGACCCGTCGCGATCCCCGTCGTGTGAGTGCCGAGACGGCCCGCCGGGACGGCGGGGATGCCGTCGCGTGCCTGTCCGCCGCCATCGCGCTACCGTCATTCCGGAGCCCCGCATGCCCCGCATCCTCCCCTCCCGTGGAGCACTGCTCCGCCGCCGCACCCCTGTCCTGCCGCAGATCAGCATCGCCACGCCGGTCTCGCCGCAGCCACCGGGTGCGCCGATCCTCGTCTCCGGCACCTATGGCGGCAGCCCCACGGCGATCACCCTCGTCTGGCGCCAGAACGGCCAGGACATCTCCGCGCCGGTCGCCGCCACCACGCTCTCCGCGGGCCAGTGGTCAGCCACCCTCACCACGCCGGCCCAGGAAGGCGATTACGTCCTGCGGGTCGCCTTCGATGACATCGCCCCAGTCGCCGACAGCGAGCCGATCCAGATCGTCGCAGGCGCGGCACAGGCGACGCAGGCCGCCTTCGTGTTCGAGGGCACGGGCACGACCACCGACACCGTCGCCCTGTTCGGACACGCCTTCGAGCGGGGCATGCTTGCCCCCGCCGACCCGGTGGTGCTGCGCCGCACGGACACCCAGGCGCCGCTGCGCACCCAGCTGAACCCGCTCAGCACCTGGACCGACGGCAGCGTGAAGACCGCGCTGCTCGCCGCCGAGCTTCCCGCCCTCGCCGACCAGGCGACGCTGACGGCCGAGCTGGTGCGCGGCGCGGCGCATCCCGACCCCGGCAGCACGCTCGCCTTCACGACCGCGCTCTCCGGCCGCAGCGCCGTCGTCACCGTCTATCCGGCGAGCGGCAGCCCCTGGGTGTTCGACGTGCTCGGCGCGATCGGCGCGGATCGCTGGCACCAGGGGCCGCTCGCGCTCTCGACGCGGGTGGCCACCGCGGTGCCGCAATCGGCCTGCGGCGTGACCTCCGTGCGGCTGATGGTCGACGTGGTCGTCACCAAGGAGGGGTTTCTCGAACTCGATGTCTGCTTCTCGAACGACCGGGTGCAGCACTCGGGCGGCGGCATCGCCACCTTCGGCTACACCATCACGATCGACGGGACGACGGTCTACGATCAGCGGCCGAGCTCGGGGGCGGCGCGCCAGCTTCTGCAGTATTCGCAGTGGATCCGCCGCCGCGGCCGCGCGGTCGGCGCGGCGATGCCCGAGCGGCCCTTCGTCCGCCCCGACCTCGACCTGCTGGTGCGCGCCGGCGTGCAGCTCGACTACGACCGCAGCCAGGCGATCGGCACTCCGCATGTGACCGGCTCGGTGGACAACGTGCTGGCCGCCGGCAGCGCGGTGCCGACCGATCCCTACTGGCATTGGGGGCTGGCGCGCGGCGCCGGCGATGTCGGCGGCCGGCCGGAGATCGGCTACCGCACCTTCGCCTGCGCGATGTGGCTGCGCGACGGCTACCGCAACGCGATCTCGCTCGCGCACCGGCAGTTCGAGGCGGCCTCGACGCGCGGCATGTACTTCTACGACTGGGATCTCGGCCGCTGGCTCAACCCGGTGGACTGGCCAAGGATGGCGTACACGGCGCATTCGGCCTCGCCCGCCGGCACCTCGCGCGCCACCGCCACAGGCTTGCCGTCCGATCAGCGGCCGACCCACAACACCACCGACCACATCACGATCGACCACGCGCATCACGGCTCGTTCAACTGGACCGTGGCGCTGCTGTCCGGCCGCCGCCTCGCCTATGACGGGCTGGCCGCACGCTCGGCCTGGGCGTCGATGGACCAGCAGATCAAGGCGAACGGGGCGCTCGGGGCGAACGTGCCGGACTGGCGCAGTTTCACCCCCGACCACACCACCGGGCGCGCCTGGGCGGTGCGGCCCTGGGCACCGCAGACGCGCTCCTGGGCCTGGGACTTCCGCGACATCGTCGACTGCGCGACGATCCTGCCCGACGGCTACGAGGGCGCGCACCGCCTCTTCTACGACCGCAACGTCGAAGCCTGGGTGAACAGCGTCAAGGACGTGCTGCCGCTCGTCCGGTCGATGTTCACGGCGAATGTCATCGGCACGCCGATGCTCCACGCCGACGAGAACCACCTCGCCGGCTTCATGTACTCCTTCATCTTCTACGGCGCCGGCACGGCGATGAAGGCCGGCGTAGGCGGCGCGAACCTGGCCGAGGTGGTCGAGGGCTGGACGACGTTCCGCACCGGCAGCGTGATCGACGGCGGCTATCCCTATCGCAGCGCGCTCGCCGGCGGGAACATCAACGTGCGCGGCAACCCCCAGCCGCCGTTCAACGCGCAGACCTGGGCCGAAGCCTGGGCCAAGTCGCAGGCGGCCGGCATGCCGACCGTGCCGGAGGACTGGTCGGCTGGACAGCAGGAGGGCGACTGGCAGCGCAACACGCTGTCCGGGCTCGCGCTGATGCTCGATCTCGACCTGCCGGTCGGGCTGAAGGCGCGGGTCGCGGACTCGCTCGTGCTGCTGCGCTCGGAGCGGCAGAACGCGCAGGCGCACCCGCATCCGCGCACCCAGCCGAACGACTTCTTCTCGAGCTTCTTCATGTCGAACACGGTCACGTCGCTCGGCGTGACCTGGCAGTGGGACAGCGCGCCCGTGATCGTGCCGGGGCAGTCCTTCCAGGTCGCGGGCGATGCGGCGCCCGGCGCGATCGTCGGCGTGGTGCGGTTCACCGGGCCGATCCCGCGCAACAGCGACTCCGGGCTGACGCCGGCAACCAAGGCGTGGGAGATCACGGCGCAGCCCGCCGGCGATCCGTTCACGATCAGCCAGGGCGGCGCGATCAGCCTCGCCGGCAACCCGCCCGCCGCCGGCACGTCGAGCGTGACCGTGCGCGCGCGGACCTACAACCAGAACTCCACCACGCCCATCCTGTCCGCGCCGGTGACGGTGAGCATCACCACGACCGCGGTGCCGGCGGAGATCCTCTCGGTCACCCCAGCGAGCCCGCAGGAGGTGCTGGTCGGCGCGCCGGTCGGCACGACGATCTATACCGTGGCGGTGCGCGGCAATGCGCCAATCACCCCCAGCATCGCGAGCGGCAACACGACGCTGTTCGAGTTCGTGCCCGCGACCGGCAACAGCTACGTCGTGCGCACCAGGGCGACGCTGAGCCTCGGCACCTATCCGCTGACGCTGCGCGTCGAGAACGCGCACGGCCAGGCCACGATCGATGTCTCGGTCGGCGTGGTCGAGAACGTGACGGCATCGGTCGTCACGCTTGGACAGACGATCGAACTGCGCGAGACGATGACCGCGGGCCAGCAGGCCGAGAGCACGATCGCCTACACCGGCGACCCGCCGGGCAGCGCGGCCATCATCGCGGGCAACGACGCCGGCCTGCTGGCCTCGCCGCTCACCATCGACGGCGCGCAGGTGCGCCTGTTCACGGCCGGACCGGTGCGCAAGCGCGACGTGGCGCAGATCACCCCGACCATCCAGATGTACAACGCCGCCAACGCCGCCAATCCGTCGAGCGCGGTCGTCACGGTCAACGTCGCGCAGCCCTGGGTGCACCGCGCGGCCGCGCCGAGCCTGACCTATATCGGCGTCTGGTCGATCGCGCGCCGCCTGGTGGAGACCTACACGGGGCCGCTGATCCGCATCCGCCGTGCGAGCGACAACGCGGAAGCCGATATCGGCTTCGTGCCGAGCGGCGGGCACCACGTGCTCGACGAGGCGGCGGTGACGGGCTTCGCCGGCGCGAGCAACTGGTTCATCCGCACGATCTACGACCAGTCCACCGAGGGCGCACATCTCCAGCAGGCCAATGCCTCGGTCCAGCCGCTCGGCGGCGCCTCCGGCGGGTTCACGCGCGTGGGCGCGAACAACCGCGCGGGCGCGCTGTTCGGCTCGAACCGGCGGATGGACCATACCTTCACGGTCCTGCCCGCCGGCGACACGCTGGCGCTCTACACGGCGGTGCAGATGCACAGCTCCGTCGCCGGGTTCCAGCGGATCGCCGCGGTCGCCGAGCTGCAGCTGATGACGGACAGCGGCCCGCCCTATCTGCTGCTGGGCAATGGCGGGGTGAAGCACTCCCAGACCACCACGGCGGGCCAGAACGTGATCCTCTACGCGCGCCACCGCAACGTCATCAGCGCCGCGGACCGCAACCGCGTCGGCTTCACCGCCCGCGCGGTCGAGGTGTCGACCGGCGGCAACAACGCGCTGACCACCAGCAATGCGCAGGTGACGCTGGGGACGAACAATCAGGGCCACAACCCGTGGCCCGGCCGCTGCGCCGAGCTGGTGCTGGCGAGCGCCCTGACGGTCGGCACCGAGGAGGCCGGCCTCTACGCGGCCGCGGGCGCCTTCTTCGGCGTGTAGCGGGCATCCGCCGCCGCGCGCGGGCGAGATCGCAGCCTCACCCTTGCCAAGCCAGTGCCGAGCGGGTTCTGTGGCGCCCGCCCGGCCGGCCGCGCGCCGCGACCCAGGGTACCAGCGGTGCGACGACGGGGCGGAGAGGATGCTCTACAGGCTGCGGCAGCGGTACAACTACTGGCAGTTCGAGCGGATCATCGCCGCCGTGCACGACACGCCGCCCGTGCGGGTGGTCGAGTCGGACCTGCGCATCCTCAGCATGATCGCCGAGCGCGACATCGCGATGTACCTGATGGCCGCCAAGGTGCTGTACCGGCGGCTCGGCCATGGGCGGTTCGTCCTCATCATCGACCGCGACCTGCCGCAGCCGCGCCGCGACGCGCTCAGCCGCCATCTCGGCGGCGCGGTCGAGTTCGTGATCCTGGAGGACATCCCGGTCGGGCGCTGCCAGCGGGGCGGCACCTGGGAGCGGCTGCTCACCTGCCTCGACTGGTCCGAGCGGCACTACGTGGTGCAGATGGACGCCGACACGCTGGCGATCGGCGACATCCCCGAGGCACGCGACGCGATCGCGGCCAACCGCGCCTTCACGCTGGCCGAGGGCATTCCGCTGCAGAGCTTCGACGAGGCGGTCGCCTGGATGGAGGCCAACGTCCCCTCCCCCACCCACATCATCGACGCCACCCAGTATGCCTTCGCGCAGCACCCGGACCGCGCGCGGCTGAACTACATCCGCGGCTCCTCGGGCTTCGCGGGCTTCGCCAAGGGCGGGGTGACGCGCGCGCTCGCCGAGGACTTCCATGTCCGGATGGAGGAGATCCTGGGGCGCGCGCGGTGGCGCGAATGGGGCACCGAGCAGGTCGCCTCCAACTTCGTGGTGGCGAACTCGCCCGACCCGGTGGTGCTGCCGCATCCGGACTACGCCACGATCGGCCCCGAGGCCGACATGAGCCGGGTGCGGTTCGGCCACTTCATCGGCAGCTACCGCTTCGAGCGGCAGCGCTTCGCCCGCGCCGGCGCCGCGCTGATCCGCGATCTGCTGACCAACCGGGCCGCCTGAGGAGCCCAGCCCATGCTGCCGCTGCTCTATCCCGGAGAAAGCCTCGCGAGCTTTCTTGGACGGCCGGGCCTCTACCGGCGGCTCCGCTTCCGGGTCCGGCAGGTCCTCTGGACCTGGCAGGGCAACCACGAGGAAGCCGAGTGGCATCTGCTGGACCATCTGGTCGATCCGAACCGGGCGGCGGTCGATGTCGGTGCCAATTACGGCGGCTATGCCGGCCGGCTCGCCCGGCTCGCCACGCGCGTCTACTGCTTCGAGCCCTTCCCCGAGACCGCCGAGCGGCTGGCGCTGCGGATGCCGCCCTCGGCCGTGGTCCGGCGCGCGGCCGTCTCCGACCATGCGGGGACCGCCGAGCTGCTGGTGCCAAGCAAGGCGAGCGGCGAACCGGCGGTCGCCAACGCGACCCTAGAGGCGGCCAACCCCGTCACCGCGCGCGATGACCTCCGCGCGGTCACCTGCGAGCTGGTGACGCTCGACGAGGTGGTGCCGGAGCCTGTCGGCTTCATCAAGATCGACGTCGAGGGCCACGAGCTCGCGGTGCTGCGGGGGGCCGCGGGCATCCTCGAGCGGGATCGGCCGGCGCTGCTGGTTGAGAGCGCCCCGATCCTGAACCCGGAGGCGCCTGAGCACGTGTTCCGGTTCCTGGGGGAACGCGGCTACGAGGGGCTGTTCCTGCTGCGCCAGCGACTGCACAGCATCCACGCCTTCGACAAGGCGCGCCATCAGCGCCAAGACGCGACGGGCCGGCCGATGGATCCCTACGCCTACAACTTCATCTTTCTCCCCGGCGGCTGACGCATGCGCCCTCCCGTCGGGCGACAGGCAGCGCCGTGATCCCCCGCGCCGTCCGCTGGCTCAAGCGGCGGCTCAACAGCGAGCTCGCGGCGCGCGGCTATACCCTCTCGTGGCTGCCGCCACAGGTACTGGCACGGCGTGAACACCAGCTCGCGCTCGATTTCGAGTTCCTCGCCGGGCATCTGATGCTGACGCGGCCGCGGCCGTTCTTTCTCGGCATCGGAGCGAATGACGGGGTCACCCACGACCCCCTCTACCCCTTCATCCGGGCTTTCAACTGGCCCGGCGTGATGGTCGAGCCGATCCCGGAGGCGTTCGCCGCACTCACGCGGAACTACGAGACCCTGCCGCACGTGACGCTGGTAAACGCAGCGGTGGGGCCGAGCGACGGCATGGGCACGATCTACTCGGTGGCGGCCTCGGACAAGGAGGTGGAGCGAATCTCGCTGCACTCCTCGTTCGACCGGGCGGTGCTGCTGAAGGCCCGCAGCTGGTATCCGGACATCGAGCAGCGCATCGTCGCCCGCGACGTCCCGGTGCTCTCCTTCGTGAGCGTGCTCGCGCACGCCAGGCGGCAGACGGTCGACGTCCTGAAGATCGACACCGAGGGCTACGATCTCGAGATCCTGCGGATGGTCGACCTGGCAACCCTCGCACCGAGCATCGTGATGGCCGAGCACGCCAACCTGTCGCGGGCGGACAAGGTCGCGATGGCCGAGCTGCTGCTTGGCCACGGCTACCGGGTGGCGATGACGTCACTCGATATGCTCGCCTATCGCGGCGCACGGTTCGACAAGCCGATGTCGTGAGACGCCAAGCCCCTCCGGTTCCGTCGCCCTGCTCTCGGGCCTTCCATCTTTGCGACTGACTGTCTTTCCGTGTTGCCCGCTCTCCCGCTTTCCCTATTTCCGGCTTTTGCGCTCGTCGGTGATGTCGGCATCCCGCACCTCCACTCCGGCGAGGCGCAGCGCGAACAGGATCTGGTTGCGGATCGTCACCCCGCTCTCGGCATAGCGCCGGCGCAACTGGCGCAGCACGTAGTCCGGCACCTTGGTCGAGAGCGCCACCTCCGGGGCGGTGCGGCGCGAGACGCGCGCCGGCGGCGCGAGCAGCCCGGTCGCGGTCTCGGTGTTGATCGCGCGCACCCGGCCCGCGGCAACCGCCTCGCGGATCACCTCGGGCCGCTCGAGGCTCTCGGCGACCGCGAAGCGCGGATCGTCGGGCGCCACACGCGCGCGCGTCGCGGGCTCGATCACCGGCGGCTGAAGCCCCGGTCGGCGGGTCGTCTGGCTCATCCCTCCCCTCCCCTCAGGCCGCCGCATCCGCCGGCAGCGCGGCCAGCAGCCCGAGCATCTCGTCGAAGATCGCGGCGAAGTTCTGCGCGGCGTGGCTGTCGCGATCGTGCAGCGGCGGCACCCAGTGCGCGTAGCTCATCTCCTTCCACACCGTGCGTTCGCCGAAGCTCGCGGTGAGCACGCGCGCGCCGGCGCTCTCGTAGGCTTCGCGCAGGAAGCCCTCGACGCGCGGGCGCACCGCGCCGGACGACGTGCGCACCATCAGCACGCCGCGGCCGATCGGCCGGCGCGCCACCGCCTCGGCCTCCTCGATCTGGCGCCAGGTCTCGATCCCGCCGCGGAAATCGTCCTCGCTCATCTGCGACGGCACGATCACCAGATCCGACAGCGCCATCGCCACCTGGGTGTCGTTGGTCGCCGCCCCCATCAGGTCGATCACCACGGTGTCGTGGCGCGCGGCGAGATCGCGCACCAATACGCTGACGCGTCGTTCGCCATCCGGCACGGCGACCTCGACGCCCGCAAGTTCGGGGATGCGGGCGAAGAACCGCCCGAGCGGGCGGTTCGGATCGAGATCCATCGCCGCGACCGACCGGCCGCGCGCGACGAACTCGGCCACGGTGCATTTCGCGAGCGTGGTCTTGCCGCTGCCGCCCTTCACCTGGGCGAAGGTGATGATCGCCATCCCGTCCCTCCTCCGACTCGGCCGGAAAGCCGGAAACCAGGACAGCCGGGTTTCAGTGTCTCAGGCAAGCCGGGTTTCGGGAAATCCTGAAAGCCGACAAACAAGGGCGCGGGATCGTGGCCGGCATGCCACAGGCAGACGCTGGCAGGTGGCATTCCCTTCTGAGGCGCCGTTTCAAATGGTGGTTTGATTATATGTGCCCAGATATGAAAGCGCATGAGATTGATCGGCTACGCCCGCGTCTCGACCGCGGAACAGGATCTCGCCGCACAGCGCGCAGCCCTTGAAGCCGCCGGTTGCGCGGAGATCGTCGAGGAGACCGCCTCGGGAGCCGACCCCGGGCGCCCTGCGCTCGGTCGGCTGCTGGCTCGGATCGGCCGCGGCGACACCCTGGTCGTGGCTCGGCTCGACCGGCTGGCCCGCTCGCTCGCCCACCTGCTCGCCGTGATCGCTCAACTGCAGGCGAGGGGGGTGGGGTTTCGCTCCCTGTCGGACCCGATCGACACCGCGGGACCCTCGGGCACGCTCGTGCTGCAGATCCTCGGCGCGGTCGCGGAGTTCGAGCGGGCGCTGATCCGCGAGCGCACCCGCGCCGGGCTCGCCGCAGCGCGGGCGCGGGGCAGGCGAGGGGGCAATCCGGGGTTGGTGGCGCGCGATCCCGCCGCCATCGCCCGGCTGGCCCGGGCACGCGAGGACGCCCGACTCGCCCGCGCGCTACCGGCCGCCGAGACTTGGCTCGGCCCGGTCCGATGCCTGCGTCCGACCACCCCCTGGCCGGAAGTCGCGCGGACGGTGAACGCCGGTCTGCCGCCGGGCGCCTTGACGCTCTCCGTCGCACGCCTCAAGCGCCTCGCGCGCAGCTTCGTCTGCCATGGCTTGCTCGACGCCGCCGTGCTCACGCCGGCCCGGCGCCGGGGCAGGGCAGGGGGGCGGTTCCGGGCCATCGAGCTCGCCGCCGCCGCCTACCTGCGCGGCCGCCCCGACGCCACGCTCGCCGAGCTCGGCGCTGCGCTGCTACGCCTCGGCGTGCGCCCGCCGCGCGGCGGCGCGGCCTGGGCGCCGGCCTCGCTCAAGCGGTTGCGCGACCGCGGCCGGATGGTCGGGCTGACCGGAGTGCCGCCTGCGAGTTCTCCTTTACCCGCTGGTCGTGTCCCGCGAGGATAGAGACTGTCCTGGTCCCCGGCAGTTGAGGCCCGCACTCCATGGTCAACCTGGAACGCTGGAAGCCGTCGCGCAGCCGGGCGGCCATCGAGCATCTCGCCGCCCCGGCGGTCTATCTGCTGAACCGGCCGCGCTTCGCTGGCGTCGGCCGGCTGATCTACGAGTTCGCATTGCGCTGCAACGGCATCGGCAACAACGCCACCGGCCCCTCAGGGCTTGCGCGCGGCGAGGAGCGTTTCCTGCGCCGAGCGGCTCCGGGCTTCCGCACTGGCACTGTGCTGGATGTCGGCGCCAATGCAGGGGATTATGCCCGTTACGTCCGCAGCCTCGCTCCTGAGGCGCGCATCGTCGCGTTCGAGCCTCATCCACGCACATTCGCCAGGCTCCTGCGGGCCGCCGAGACGCATCGCTTCGAGGCGATCAACGTCGCGGTCAGCGACACCGCCGGAACGGCCAGCCTCTATGATTTCCCTGATACCGACGGCTCCACCCAGGCGAGTCTCGATCCCGGTGTGATCATGCTTCATGGCGGGATGGCTCCGGTCAGCCATGAGGTGACGTGTACCACCCTGGATGCTTTCGCCGAGGAGCGGGACATCGACACCATCCATCTGCTCAAGATCGACACTGAGGGCTTCGACCTGAACGTGCTCAAGGGCGCGCGCCGGCTACTGGCCGAGGGCCGGATCGGGCTGATTCACTTCGAGTTCATCGGTTCGAACGTGGTCAGGCGGATCGCCATGCGTGACTTCTTCGACGTGCTTGAGGAAGGCGGGTATGGGATCGCGCGGATCTGTTTGAACGGGACGCTGCTGCCGCTCAGGGCCTATTCGCCAAAGTTCCACGAGATCTTCGTCCGCCACAATCTTGTTTCCTTCCCGCAGCGCTTCCCGATGACACCCGTGACAGCCGACTTCGCTGTGCGTCGCCACGAAAGCCAGACCTCATGAGCGATGCCGCGCGCACGCCGGCCCGGGTGTGACGGCTGGTAGTGCACCTCGCCCCCAGGACCGGCGACGGAGTTGCCGGTTAACCTCCGCGTGAGCCGGCTGTGGGAGTAGTCCGTCCGTGACCTCGCTCCATCCGTTCCTCTCTGTCCCGATCCGCGCGCTCTGCTGGCGGCCGCTCTGGGTACGCCACAGCCCGGCCTATGCCGAGGCCCCGCTCGCCACGCTCGGCCGCGCGCTGCGCTTCACCCTGGCCGAGCTCGGCGGGGGCGAGATCACCGCCCGCACACCGGACGGGCTGGTGCTCGCCACCATGCCGAACAACTTCAGCTCCTTCGCCATGGCGGTCGCCGGGGCGCGCGACCCGCTGATCTGGGCGTTCATCCGCCGCCGCCTGGGGCCGGGGGCGGTGGTCGTCGATGCCGGGGCGAATGTCGGCAGCTACACCCTGCCGGCCGCCCGGCTGGTCGGTCCCGCGGGCCGGGTGATCGCCTTCGAGGCGCATCCGGTGACCTTCGGCTTCCTCGCCCGCAACGTCGCCGCCAACGGGCTCGCCAACGTCACCGCGCTGAACCTCGCGCTCGGCGCGGGGCCGGGCCGGATCGCGATGGCGTTCAGCCCCGCCAATCCCGGCGAGACCCATGTCGCGACCGCCGCCGAGACGCGCACGACCGAGGTCGCGATGGTCCCGCTGGACGATGCCCTGGAAGGGCAGGGGCTCGGCGCGGTGGACTACCTCAAGATCGACGTCGAGGGGTTCGAACTGCCGGTGCTGCACGGCGCGGCGCGGACGATCGCGGCGAGCCCCGGGATCGTCATCCAGACCGAGCTCCAGCCCCAGCACGCCGGCCGCTACGGCCACCGCATCGAGG
This sequence comes from Elioraea sp., assembly GCF_051860475.1. Lineage (NCBI taxonomy): Bacteria > Pseudomonadati > Pseudomonadota > Alphaproteobacteria > Acetobacterales > Elioraeaceae > Elioraea > Elioraea sp. The sequence goes on from NZ_JBHYDW010000006.1 coordinate 45,913, forward strand.
ACATCGCCGCCCTGCTGCGCGGCCTCGGGCTCGACCCGCATGGGCTCCGCCCTGACGGCGGCACGGTCCGGCTGGAGGGGACGCTGCGCGGCGACGTGCTCTGGATGCGGCCCCCGGCGACGTGAGCGGCCCCCCCCCGCCGCCGGCCGCGCCCCGGCTCGGCCAACGGGTCGCGCTCGCCTCGCTCTACGCGATCCTGCAGCGGGTGATCCTGCGCGGGATCGGCCTGGTCAGCACGGTGATCCTGGCCCGGCTGCTGACGCCCGAGGATTTCGGCATCATCGGCGTCGCCGCGGTGGTCCAGACCGCCCTGGAGGGCCTCACCTCGACCGGCTTCGGGCTGGCGCTGATCCGCATGCGCGAGCCGCAGCGGGTGCACTACGACACCGCCTTCACCCTCACCGTGCTGCGCGGCCTGGTGGTCGCCGGCGGCATTGCCGGCACGTCCTGGTGGCAGGCCGGGTTCATGGGCGAGCCCCGGGTCGCGCCGGTGATGTGGGTGATGGCGCTGACGGCGCTGATGCAGTCGCTCGAGAGCATCCGGATGTTCGATCTGCAGCGCGAGCTCCGGTTCGACACGCTGCTGCGCTACCACGTGCTGCAGAAGCTGCTCGGCTTCGCGATCGTCATCCCGCTCGCGTTCTGGCTGCGCAGCTACTGGGCCCTGGTGCTGGCCGCGCCGCTCAGCCGGATCGTCATGATCCCGCTGAGCTATCGGCTCGCCCCGCACCGGCCGCGCCTCGCGCTCGGCGCCTGGCGCGAGTTCTTCCATTTCTCCAAATGGCTGTTCCTCGGCAACATCTCGGCGATCATCAACCAGCAGATGATGAACCTGGTGATCGGCCGGTTCCAGGGCATGGCGGCGGTGGGGCTCTACCAGATCGCCTACCAGATCGCCGCCCTGCCGATCAGCGAGATCGCCGCCCCGCTCGGCCAGCCGGCCTATGCCGGGTTCGCCAAGGTCCGGCACCACCCGGGCGAGCTCGTCCGCTACGTGCTGGCGGGGCTCGCGCTCCAGTGGCTGGTGATCCTGCCGCTCTCGGCCGGGATCGCGCTGACCGCGCGCGAGGTGACGCTCGTGTTCCTGGGCGACCGCTGGACCGCGCTCGTGCCGCTGATGCCGATCGTGGCGATGTTCGCGCTGTTCGACGCGCTCGCGGGGTATCTCGCCACTCTGTTCATCGTGCTGGACCGGCAGGCCCGCATGGTGCTGACCGGCTACGGCGTGATGCTGCTGCGGCTCGGATCGGTGGTCTATGCGGCCGATACGTATGGGCTGATCGGCGCGGCCTGGGCCATGCTGGGCGCCGCGTGCCTCAATGTCGCGCTGTGGCAGGCGATGGCCGGACGGCTGCTCGGCCAGCGGCCGGGCTGGATGCTCGGCGCGCTGTGGCGGCCGGCCCTCGCCGCGGCGCTGATGGCCGGGTCGGTGCTCGCCATTCCGGCCGATGCGGCCGTGCGGCTCAGCCTGCCCTGGCCGATCGCCGCCACGCTCGGGATCAAGGCCGCCGCCGGCGCGGCGGTCTATCTCACCGTCACCCTCGCGCTGTGGCAGGCCTCCGGCCGGCCCGGCCAGTCGGCCGAGTCGCATCTCGCCCGCATGGCCGGCGGCGCGCTCGCCCGGTTCACCCGCCGGACCGCCTGAGCCCAGGAGCAGCCCCCCATGCCCCTCCACCTCGTCACCGGCGGCTGCGGCTTCATCGGCTCGCACCTCGCCGCCGCGCTGATCGCCCGCGGCGACGCCGTGCGCGTGCTCGACGACCTCTCCACCGGGTCGCGCGCCAATCTCGCGCCCGGCGCCGAGCTGGTGGTGGGCGATGTCGCCGATCCGGCCACGGTGCGCGCTGCCATGGCGGGGGTGGACGGGGTGGTCCACCTCGCCGCGATCGCCTCCGTGCAGCGCTGCACCGAGGACTGGCTGGGCGCGCACCGGGTGAACCTGGGCGGCACGATCGCGGTGTTCGACGCGGCCCGGGCCGGGCGGGGCAGGGCGCCCGTGCCGGTCGTCTATGCCTCCTCGGCGGCGGTGTACGGCGAGCAGGCGCGGCTGCCGATCACCGAGGACGCGCCCTGCCGCCCGCTCTCGGCCTATGGCGCCGACAAGCTCGGCTCGGAGCTGCACGCGCGGGTCGCCGGCGCGGTGCACGGCGTGCCGACGATGGGCTTGCGCTTCTTCAACGTGTTCGGGCCGCGCCAGGACCCGCGCTCGCCCTATTCGGGGGTGATCTCGATCTTCTGCGACCGGTTCGCCCGCGGCGAAGGGGTGGAGGTCTACGGCGATGGCGGCCAGACGCGCGACTTCATCGCGGTCTCCGACATCGTCGCCGGGCTGCTGGCCGGACTGGCGGCGGCCTCGACCGACGCCCCGGTGCTGAACCTGTGCACGGGGCAGGCGACCTCGGTGCTGGAGCTCGCCCGCACGATCGCGGGGCTCTGCGGGGTGGCGCCGGCGATCGCGCACCGCGAGCCCCGCGCGGGGGAGATCCGCCACTCGGTGGGCTCGGCCGAGGCGGCGCGCGCGCTGCTGGGGCTCGGTCCGCCCAGGGGGCTCGCGGAGGGGCTGGCGGAGGTGGTGGCGTGGCTCAGGGCCGGGCGGCCGGGGCTGGCCGGGGCGGGGTAGGAGGGGCCGGAAAGCCCGAAATCGGGAAACCCGGAAAGAGGCTCAGCCGATCAGCCAGGCGATCCCGAGCCCGATCACACCCCAGAGCCCGAGCGAGACCACCGCGATCACCGCCGCCGCGGCGGGCCAGGACAGCCGTTCCGGCAGGACGGCCTCGGTCTCGGCGGGCAGGGAAGCGGCCCGCGCCGGGCGGCCTTCGGGTCCGAATCTGGTCATCGTCTGCCTCCGTCCGCATCCCTGGTCGTCGACATGGCCCGCGCTCCTGTTGCGGATCCACCACAGATCTGGTGCGAGGCGGCCGCGGCGCCAGTCACACCATCGTAAGTTGTGCCCGGCCTCTGTGGCAACGCCAAGGCGCGCAGGCAGAATGCCGTCTTCTGCGTAGCCATGATGCGGCGCGGCCCGCTGCTGGTCCGTCCCCGATCACGCTGGACGAGGCCGAGGCCGCCCTCGCGGCCTCCCGTGACCGGCCGGCGTGAGCGCGCCGGCCGGACTGCTCGACAGCACCGTCGTCATCGCCTGCCTCGCCGAGGCGCACGAGCACCACGCCCCTTCGCTCACGCTGCTGGCCGAGGGGAACCCGCGGCGCTACGCCGTCGGCGCGCACAGCTACGCCGAGGCCTATGCGACGCTGACCCGGACCGGACCGCCGGCACCGTTCCGCTTCACCGCTGCCGAGGCCTGGGCGGCGCTGCAAAGCCTGCGCGCCGTGACGGCGCTTGTCGGACTCACGCCGGCGCAGGGCTTCGATGTCGTGCGCGCCTATGCGGCGACGGACGGCATCGGCGCCCGGCTGTACGACGTCCTGATCGGACAGGTGGCGGTCGTCCATGGCATCCCGCTCCTGATCACCTGGAACACGCGCCACAGGACCGGGCTGTTCCCGGCCCTGACCGTGGCGAGCCCGGCGGAGCTTCTGGCGGACCGGCCGCGGCGGCGGTGACGGGGCCGGCGCGGGCGCGCGGGTGTAAAGTTTTCCGACGCCTTCCCCCGCCCGACCCCGCCGGGAGGCTTGCCGGCGGCGGTGGAAACCGAGGCTTTTCCTGCCTCTCCGCGGGGCCGGGGGGGGTGGGCCGAGGAACCGCGTCGGAAAACTTTACGGTCGGGGTCAGGAGCCCACCCCACCCAGCCGCTAACCCGCCGGAATCCGCCACTGGCACATGCATTGCTTCTATGCGTGGTGAGCGTGGCGCCGGGGGCGCTACCCAGGGGACACGGTTCCGAAAGGACAGGACGATGAGCAAGTTCAGGACAGCGCTTCTGGCCGGTGCGATGGTGGTGGGCCTCGGCGCGGCGGCCGATGCGGCGCCGATCACGGGCGGCATCAGCTTGGCGGGCGGGTTCACGCCCATCGACGGCTTCAGCGCTCCGACCACCCTCGCTGCCGCGACGGGCATCGACTTCGGCGCGAGCTTCGCAACCGGGGCAAGCGGTACTCTCGCCTCGTTCGGCAGTGTCAGCACCGCGGCCGGTACGCTGACCATGACGGACTTCCAGTTCGTCTCGGTGCCGCCGCCGGTCTCGCCGCTGTTCACCGCGTTCGACGGCGTCGCCACGCTGAGCTTCGACCTCAACACGGTCAGCATTATCAGCCAGAACAGTTCAACTCTGCAGCTCAGCGGGACCGGTATCCTGAGCCTGCCTGGCTTCGATCCGACACCCGGCGACTGGGTCCTCACTGCCAACTCGCTGGGGGGCACGTTCTCCTGGAGTTCGAGCACCGCCGCGGTCATCCCCGAGCCCGCCTCGCTGGCGCTGCTCGGCATGGGCCTGCTCGGCCTCGGCTTCGCCGCCCGCCGGCGCGCCGCCTGAACCTGGGCTAGCCTTCCGATCGGGGCGGCCCCGTGCCGCTCCACCAAGGCAGCGGTCCCGCAAGGGACCGCTGCTTTCGTTTGCGCGCCCCGTCGGGGCGTCGGAAAACTTTACATCCCCAGGCTTCCCTGGCGGCGGCAGGCCCGCCCGGCTTCGGATCGTGTCGGCGGATTTTACAGTCCAGTGTCACGGACGGACGGCCAGGCCCACAACCCCTTGAAATGCTGACACTGGCACGGCCATTGCTGGATCGTGACCGGCGGCGCAAGGCCGCAAGCCCGGCTCTCGGGCGTTTCCGGGGTGGTCGGGGGGCTACCCCGTGACGAGGCAGCGGTCCCGCAAGGGGCCGCTGCTTGTGTCTGGGCGCCACGCGCTTCTCCCTCTCCCGCCTGGGCGGGAGATGGTCGGGGTGAGGGTGGGAAGCGTTGCAAACGTCCGTTGGCGGGCTCTCGGCGCCAGCCCCCTCACCCAACCCTCTCTCCCGCCTGGTCGGGGAAAGGGCACATGCGATCACCCTGGCCATACCCCCAACCCCCGACAGGTTCCGCCGGCCGCGGCACACGCGGCTCGTGTGTGTCAGGAAATCTTACACGGCAGACGACTGCACGCTGGGCGTGTAGCTGAATGTCCCAGTTTTGTTGACTTGGCCCGTCATTTGCACATCGGCTCCCGTCTCCGGCTGCGGTCCACCCGCGGCCGCCACCCGACCCGACAGGAGCTCCCGTGCGCCAGATCCGATCCCTCCTTCTCGCCGGCGCGGTCCTCGCGGCCTCCGCCACCGCCGCCGTCGCCGCGCCGATCTCCGGCTCGATCGGGATGGCGTTCCAGTTCCAGGCCAAGGACGCGGCCGGCGTGAACGTGCCGTTCAGCCAGGCGGTCGGGATCGACTTCCTCGGCCTGAACGCCGGCCCGGTCAGCAGCGGCAATTCCGGCATCTTCCTGGTCACCGGCTCGACCGGCGATCTCGCCGGAATCCCGATCGCCTCGGTCGGTACGATCACGGATCTGCCGTTCGCGCCCTTCGCCCCGATCGCGGGGTTCTTCTCGGTCGGCGGGCTCTCCTTCGACCTCGCGCAGCTCTGGATCACCACCCAGACCGACAACACCCTCGGGCTGATGGGCCGCGGCACGCTGATGCTCGCCGGCTTCGACGACACCCTCGGCACCTGGGCGTTCAGCGGCAACACCGCGGGCGGCGCACTCACCGGCACCTTCAGCTGGAGCGCCGATGCCGCTCCGATCCCCGAACCCGCCGGGCTGGCCCTGTTCGGCCTCGCCCTGCTGGGGCTCGGGCTGGCGTGGCGGACGCAGCGCAGCACCGTCCACGCCTGATCGCCCCCTTCAGGGGAGGCGAGGCGGGGCCGGGCCTCGGGGGGGCGCCCGGCCCCGCTGATTCCAGGACGGGCCGCTGACCGCCCGGCCGTGCTATGGGGAATCGGAAGGAGCCACTCGGATGATTCCCGAGCTCGATCAGCACCGCGCTGAAATTGCCGAACTCTGCCGCCGCTTCGGCGTCCGTCGGCTCGATGTGGTCGGTTCGGCGGCGCGGGGGACGGATTTCGATCCCGTCCGGTCGGACGTGGATTTCCTCGTCGAGTATGTGCCCGAGGCCACCCCCTCGCTCGGCGCCTTCTTCGGCCTGCGTGACGCACTCGCCAAGCTGCTCGGCCGGCCGGTCGACCTCATCATGGCCTCCGGGCTGCGCAATCCGTTCGTACGCGCCGAGATGGAGCGCGCCCGTACCCCGCTCTATGCGGGCTGACCCGCGGGGCCTGCTGTGGGACGCGCACGATGCGGCCGAGACGGTCGCGGTGTTCATCCGCGGCCACACGCTCGCGGAGTATCGAGCGGACCGGATGTTGCGCTCCGCCGTCGAGCGCCAGTGCGAGGTGGTCGGCGAGGCCCTGAACCGCCTGGCGAAGGTCGCTCCCGACCTTGCCGCCCGCGTCCCGGGCCTCGCGCAGGCCGTCGCGTTCCGCAATCTGCTGATCCACGGCTATGCGGTGGTTGACGATGCGGTCGTCTGGCGGACCGTGCAGCAGGATCTCCCCGTGCTCTCCCGCGATCTCGCCGCCCTGCTGGCCGAGACCGGCCCCCAGGGCTAGCAGGCGGGCAACGATCGTCATGGACGATCCGCCTCCCCGCCTCGATCCCCTGCCGCGCGCCGGCCTGCCCGGCTGGGCCGAGCCGCTGCTCGACCCGCGCGCCTTCTGGTCAGGTCGGATCTGGTACGACACCACGCTCGCGCATGCCCTGCCGCTCGGCGCCGAGCCGGTCGCCGCACGCTGCGGCGCCGGCGCCGTGCCGCTGCTCCGCACCGGCGAGGCGCTCCGCAGCCTGACCACGCCCTACACCCAGGACTGGCGCCCGCTTGGTCCTCCCGGGCTCGGCGCCACCGGCTGGCAGGACGCCGGGCAGGGCTTCGGCGCCCTGCTGCGGCTCCGCCCGCCCGTGCTGCTGGAGGCGATCGATCCCGCCGGCGCCTGGCTCGCCCCCTTTCTCGCCGGGCTGCGCGGCAGCGGCATCCGGTCGGCGCGGTTCGACCATGTCGGCGTCTGGCGCGAGACCCTGCCGGAGGGGCAGGGCTGGGAGGACTACCTCGCCGGCCGCCCCTCCAGCCTGCGCCATACGGTCGAGCGCAAGGGGAAGCGGGCCGCGCGCGAAACCCGCTTCAGCCTGATCGCCGCCCCCGGTGCGGCGCTCGAGGCCGGGATCGAGGCGTTCCACGCGGTGCGTGCCGGCTCCTGGAAGCCCGCCGAACCCTTCCCGGACTTCGACGCCGCGCTGATGCGGGCCGCCGCCGCTGCCGGCGCGCTGCGACTCGGCGTGCTCACCCGAGTCGCCGACGACACGCCGCTCGCCGCGCAGTACTGGATCCTCGACCAGGGCGGGGCGCGCGCCACCGTGCCCAAGCTCTTCCACCTGGAGACCGAGCGCACGGCCTCGCCCGGCACGGTGCTCACCGCCATGATGCTGCGCCATCTCATAACGGAGGACCGGGTGCGCACGCTCGACTTCGGCCGGGGCGACGACGCCTACAAGGCGCACTGGGTCGCGGACCGGGTGCAGCTGATCGGCCTCGTTCTTGCCGATCCGCGCCACCCGGCCGGGCTGGCCGCGCTCGCGCGCCAGGCGGCGGGACGGCTGCTGCGTCGGATCCGCCGATGAGGATCCTCTACAGCCACCGCATCCAGTCGCGCGACGGCCAGGGCGTGCATCTCGACGCCCTGGTCGCCGCGCTGCGGGCGGACGGCCACGAGGTGCGCGTGGTCGGGCCGTCCGCCTACGACCAGGCGGAGCTGGGGGGCGAGAGCCGGCTCGTGCCGCTGATCCGCCGTCTGCTGCCGCGCTTCGCGGTCGAACTCCTGGAGCTCGCCTACAGCCTCCCCGCTTTCCTGAAGCTCGACCGGGCTGCACGCGAATTCACCCCGGATGCCCTCTACGAGCGCTACAACTTGTTCTACCTCGCAGGTGCGCTCGTGGCCCGTCGTCGGCGCCTGCCCTTCCTGGTCGAGGTGAACGCGCCGCTGGCCGAGGAGCGCGCGCGCTTCGGCGGCCTCGCGCTCAAGGGGCTGGCCCGCTGGTCCGAACGCTTCGTCTGGCGCCGCGCCGACCGGGTGCTTCCCGTCACCGCGGTGCTGGGCGGGCACGTGACGGCCGCCGGGGTGCCGGCCGAGCGGATCGTCGTCATCCCGAACGGCATCGACCTGGAAGACTTCCCCGAGGTGCCTGCGGCGCGCCAGTCCGGCCCGGAGGCCGAGCTGGTGCTCGGCTTCGTCGGCTTCGTGCGCGACTGGCACGGGCTCGATGCCGTGGTGCGCGGCATCGCCGCCTGGGACGGCCCGACGCGGCTGAAGCTGCGCGTGGTGGGGGAGGGGCCGGCGCGGCCTGGGCTCGAACGCCTCGCCGCAGAGTTCGGCATCGCGGATCGGGTGGAGTTCACCGGGCTCGCCAGGCGCGAGGCGATCCCCGGGCTCGTCGCCGGCTTCGACGTTGCGCTGCAGCCAGCCGTGGTGCCCTACGCCTCGCCCCTGAAGGTGTTCGAGTACATGGCCGCCGGGCGGGCGATCGTCGCGCCGGACCAGCCCAACATCCGCGAGGTGCTGGAGGACGGGCGCACCGCGATATTGTTTGACGTGAAACAGTCCGACGGGTTGTGGCAGGCGATCCGCCGCCTCGCCGCCGACCCGGCCCTGCGCGCCCGGCTCGGGCAGGCGGCGCGCGACGAGGTGATCGGCCGCGAGCGCACCTGGGCCGGCAATGCCCGGCGGGTGGCCGGGCTTGCCCGGGAGCTGGCGCGGTGAGCTCAGCGCACCTCGCCCGGCCCGACCAGCACCACGACCGCGCCGCGGATCTCGTTGCCCTCCACCAGTACCGGCGTGGCGGTGCGGTTCTCGACGAAATGGGTGCCGCGCGGCATCAGGTTCTCGAACCGGTTGCCGGTCACCCGCAGGCTGGTGGTGGGGTGGCGCACCCCCTCGGCCCCGATCATCACCGCTGTGGTCGGATTGCCGTGATCGGGGCCCTTGCGCAGCACGGTGTTGCGCAGCAGCAGGTCGCCGCCATTGGGGATGTCGACCAGGTAGCTCGCCCGATTGCCCGGCGTGTCCAGGATCGCGCTGTCCTCGATCTCGGTGGCGCGCGCGCGCGACTTCACATGGTGGCAGATCCGGGTGGCCTCGAACCGGCTGCGCCGGATCGCGACGAGCGCCCACTGCCCGGCATAGAGCCCATGGGCGCATTCGTGGATCAGCGCACCGTTGCCGACGAACACGCTGTCCTCGATCGTGAGCCGGGCCTCCGGCAGGCTGTGGTGGGTCAGGATGCCGTTCTGGTTGTCCTCGAAGCGCGACCGGACGATGCGCAGATCGCCCCCTTCGGCGCGGATGCCGGCGGCGTTGCCGCCCGCGAAGGCCGCGCCGCGGAAGGTCAGCCCGATCACCGTCACCCGCGGGGCGGCAATCACGAACAGCGCCTTCTGCGCGCAGATCGGCCCGGTGATCACGACCTCGCCACCCCCTGCCTCGATCGTCAGGTCAGGGGCACGCCAGACCGCGCAGTCGCGGTAGAGGCCGGGCGCGATCACCACCCGGTCGCCCGGCTGGGCGACGCGCGCGGCCTGGCTCGGCACGGTGAAGCGCTCGCCGGGGCCGACGCGCAGCGTCTCGGCCGCGGCCGGCGCGGTCAGCAGCAGGGCGAGCAGCAGGGCCAGACGGATCATCCGGTCGGTCCTTCGCAGCGGGGGATCGCCTGACCATGCCTGCCGCGCCTGCCCGGGGTCCAGCCCCGCCGCCGGGAACGGCACCACTGCTGCTTCACGTCTTCCCGACCTTCGCGATCGGCGGCGCCCAGGTGCGGTTCGCCGCGCTCGCCAACCGGTTCGGCGGCCGCTGGCGCCACGCCATCGTCGCGCTCGACGGCCGGGCAGACTGCGCCGAGCGGCTGGAGCCAGGGGTCGCGTTCGCCGTGCTGCCGTCGCCGGTCGGGCCGGGCGACGGCCCTCTGCGCTTCCGGCGCATCCGGGGCTTCCTGCACCGGCTCGCCCCGGCGGTCATCATCACCAGCAACTGGGGCGCGATCGAGTGGGCGGCCGCCAACCTGATCCCGCCGCGCATCCGCCACCTCCACACCGAGGACGGCTTCGGTCCAGACGAAGCCGGCGGGCAGAAGCCGCGAAGGGTGCTGTTCCGCCGGCTCGTCCTGCGCCGCTCGACCGTCGCTCTGCCCTCGCTGACACTGCTCAAGGCCGCGCGCGAGACCTGGCGGCTGCCCGGGGAGCGGCTGCACTACATCCCGAACGGGCTCGACCTCGCCCGCTTTCACCCCGAAGGTCCGCGCGCCACGCTTGCCCCGCCCGGCGACGGCCCGGTGATCGGCACGGTCGCGCGGCTGCGCGCCGAGAAGAACCTCGCCCGGCTGCTGCGCACCGCCGCGCTGCTGCACCGCGACGGGCTCGCGTTCCGCCTGGTCGTGATCGGCGACGGGCCGGAGGAGGAGGCGCTGAAGGCACTCGCGGCCGCGCTCGGCATCGGCGGGATCACCCGCTTCGCTGGCCATGTGCCTGACCCGGCCGCCGCCTACCGGGCGATGGACGTGTTCGCGCTCTCCTCCGACACCGAGCAGATGCCGTTCTCGGTGATGGAGGCGATGGCGACCGGCCTGCCGGTCGCGTCCACCGATGTCGGCGATGTTGCAGCCATGCTGGGCGCGGAGAGCCGCCCGTTCCTCGCGCCGAAGGACGACCGCGCGCTCGCCGCCGCGCTGCGGCCGCTGCTCGCGGAGGCGCCGCTGCGCCACCGGCTCGGCGCGGCCAACCGCGCCCGCGCCGAGGCCGCCTACGACCAGGAAGCCATGTTCCAGGCCTATGCGCGGTTGATCGACGGATAGGAGGGACGGGTGCTCGAGGTCGTCATCCCCGCCTACAACGCCGCCCCGTTCCTGCGCGAGACCATCGAGAGCCTCGCTGCGCAGACCCGTCCGGCCGATCTCGTCACCATCGTCGACGACCGCTCCACCGACGGCACCGGCGACCTCGCCCGCGCGCTCGTGGCCGACCTCTCGCCGCGCCTGGCGATCCGGGTGCTCGACAATGCCGGCCCGCAAGGGCCGGCCGCCGCGCGCAACACCGCCCTCCGCGCCTCCACGGCCGATGTGATCGCGCTGATGGACTCGGACGATCTGGCCGAGCCCGACCATCACCGGACCCTGCTCGACCTGATCGAAACCGCGCCCGACATCGTGCTCGGCTTCGGCAACAGCCTGGTGTTTCGGGGAGTGGAGGTGCTGATCCCGGACATGCACGCCAAGAGCGGGATCAGCGGGTTTCCCGCCGAGGAGCTCGGCCCGGACCGGCTTACCCTGGGTGAGCGCATGTTCGAGGTCATGCTCGGCGCGGGCATGTTCTCCACCTCGGCCTGCGCGTTCCGCCGCGAGGCCGCGCGCGAGGCCGGGCTGTTCGACGAGACGCTGCGCTACAGCGAGGACACCGACCTGTTCCTGCGCCTGACCCTGCTCGGCCGTTTCGCCTTCGCCCGGGCGATCATCACGCGCAAGCGGGTGCACGGGACCAACCTGGTCGGCCACAGCAAGCTGCATTTCTGCCGTGGCACGGCGCTCGCGCTGTCGCGGCTGGCCGACCGTGCCGCGGCCGGGGATCCGGTTGCGCGCCACCTCTCCGCACCGCGCCGGGCCGCGCTCGCCGAGGGGCTGCGGCGGGCGATGTATGGCTGGCTCTACGCGGCCTCCTGGGAAACCCCGCGCGTCTATCGCGAGGCGGCCGCTGCCGCGCGCCACGCGGGCCTGGGCCGGATGGCGCGCGATCCCAAGCATCTCGCCCGGCTGCTGATCGCCCCGGTGTGGCGGCCCGAGACCCGCTGAGCCCGGCCAATGTCGCTCCAGGCGCTCGCGACCACGCTGCTGCTGCCCCCGGTCGGGCTGCTGCTCGGCGCGCTCGTGCTGCTCGCCTGGCGCGGCCGCATTGCCCGGTTGCTGACCGCGCTGCTGCTGCTCGCCGCCCTTGGGGTCTCGACGCCGTATGCCGCCGGCACGCTGCGGCTTTCGCTGGAGCGGCTGCTGCCCGAGGCGACGGTGGACGGCGCCGGCGCCATCGTGGTGCTGAGCGGCGACATCGCCCATACGCGCGACGGGATCGAACTCGGCCCGCTGACGCTCGAGCGGATGCGCACAGGTGCCGAGCTGCACCGCCTCACCCGACTGCCCCTGCTGGTGACCGGCGGAACGCTGTCGCGCCGCCACACGGTGCCGGTCGCGGAGCTGATGCGCGCGGCCTATGCCGACGAGTTCGGCATCGCCGTCCGCTGGGTCGAGCCGGAGGCACGCGACACCCGCGACAACGCCGAGCTGAGCGCCGCGCTGCTGCGCGCGGCCGGGATCAACCGGGCCTACGTGGTCACCCATGGCTGGCACCTGCCGCGCGCGCTCGCTTCCTTCGCGCGGACCGGCGTCGCGCCCGTGCCTGCGCCGGTGCGGCTTGGCCCGGTGCCGGACGGCAGCCCGGCCGACTGGGTGCCAAGCCCGCGCGCCGCGCTGGAAAGCTGGTATTTCCTGCGCGAGTGGGCCGGCATCCTGGTCTATCGCCTGCGCGACGGATGAGGCGTCAGTAGAGTCCCAACTCAGACCAGGCCGAGCCGGCGCGCCTCCTGGCGCGGCACCGCTGGCGGGGAGGGGATCAGCAGGATGCCGTCGCGGTCGGGCTCCACCTTGGCTTCCGGATAGACCGCGAGCGCCAGTTTCAGCGCCTCGAGAAAGGTCGGCTTGAGCTGGCGGGCAAAGCGGAAGCCCGCGCCGAACTGGCCGTGGATCGCGCTCCAGCTGACCGCCGTGGGCTTGGCGAGCGCGTGCAGCCGGTAGGCGAGCCAGATATAGACGTCGATCGCCAGGCTGCGGTTGCTGATCGCCTTGATCGCCTCCTCGCGCACGGGCACCGGATGGTCACGCAAGGACCGCCAGAACCCCTCGTCGAGCCGTACCTTGTCCTGCCAGAGTGAGGGCTGGTCCGCGTCGTCGATCACCCCGGCGAAGCTGATCGCGTCCTGCACGAAGGCGCCGTTGTGGCGCGCCTCGGCGCCGTTCTCGCGGGCGAAGAAGAAGGTCAGCCGGCAGGCCGAGATGCGCCGCGCCTGCTCGGTGACCAACTGGTAGGTGCGCCCGCCGGTGGTGAGCGACATCCGCCCCATCCAGGCTTTCATCGACCGGCCGAGCTCGACCTCGGGCGAGCCCGTCCGCACCGCCTCGGTCTGGAGGTAGAGCAGGATCAGCCGGGCGAAGGAGCCGTAGGGCACGCCGACGAACTGGCCCTTGCGGTCGCGCCCCGACTCAACGAGCAGCGTGGTGCGGTGGCCGTCGCGCCGCCACAGCACCTCCTCGACGCGCTTGTGCGGCAGCGAGGTCATGGCGAACCCGGCATGGGTGATGCCGAGGCGGTTCTCCTCCTCGGCCATCACTGTTGCCGCGGCATCGATCGCCTGACGGTCGGCCTTGCTGGCGGCGAGCGCGCGGGCCCCATCCAGGCCATGCTCGCGGATCAGCCGATGCACATCACCCATGGCGGCGGATAACGCCCCAGCTCGTTCCCTGAATGCAAGGGGGACTCTACTGACACAGCCTAATAGCAAGGTATTAGAAGGGTATTATTAGAGTCGTCAGTAGAGTCCCCTGGATAACCCCGAGTCGTGTCAGCAGGGTCCCAACCCGCGTCAGGAGAGTCCCCGGGATATTTCGGTAGCCTTGTGGATAACTCGGCGGACACAGGGCGTCAGTAGAGTCCCAACCGCATGCCTGCGCCCCCGAGTCGCCGCATGGCCGCCGTTCCTCACCCGTGGCAGTCTCCGCTCGCCGCGGCGGTGCCGCTCCCCGCCGGCATCAGCCGGCCGCGGCTCCGATGAGGCCCGCATGAGGATCGCGATCGTCGGCCCGTTCTTCTGGCCGCAGCTGGAAGGCGTGGAGAAGGTGATGCTGAACCACGCCCGCCACCTCGCCCGGCGCGGCCACGAGGTGCATGTGGTGGCGAGCGCGCTGCAGTTCCCCAAGGGCGAATTCGTCGGCCTGCCCGAGCGCGAGCAGCACGAGGGCTTCACCATCCACCGCATGCGCGTGCTGATGCGGGCCCCCAACTGGCGCTTCTTCTATCTCGCCAATGGCGGGGTCGTGATCCGCGGCATCGGCGCGACGCTGCGGCGGATCGATCCGGAAATCCTGCACGCACACCAGATCGCCGCCCCGGCCTGGGCCTTCGCGGCGGCGTGGTATGCGCGCACCCGCCGGCGGAGGTTCTTCTACTCCCCACATCACCACCCGGATGCGGTGCTCGACCGGTGGTTCCGCAACCTGCTGCTGCACGGGCTCAACCGGCTGCCGCTCTCGATCGCGCGCCGGGTGTTCCACCTGACCGCCAACGACTACGAGCCCTTTGCACGCGAATACCCCTATGTCCCCCGCGCGCGCTTCGCGGTGCTGCCGAACGGGGTCGATCCGGCGCCGCTTGTGCATGTCCCGCCGGCGCCCGGCTCGCTCCGGCTGCTGTTCGTCGGCCGGGTCGATGACCGGCGCAAGGGCTTCGACCTCTTGCGCCGCGCCTTCGCCGAGACCCGCCGGCCGGGCTGGGTGCTGACCGTGATCGGCCGCGTCTCGGATGCCACCCGGGAGGCGCTCGCCGCCGAGTTCGGCCCGGCGGTGCGCGTGCTCGGTCCGGTGGACGAGCGGGCGCTCGAGCGCGAATACGCCGCCTGCGACCTGTTCGTCATGCCCTCGCGCTACGAGGGTTTCGGCATGCCGTACATCGAGGCAATGCGTTACGGTGCAGCGGTGATCGGCACGGCGGTCGGCGGCGTGCCCGAGGTGGTGCCGCCGGGGACCGGGGTGCTGGTCGCGGTCGATGACGGCGCCGGGCTCGCCGCGGCCCTCGCCCGGCTGGGCAACGACCCGGACGAACGGGCACGGCTGGGCGAGGCCGGGCGGGCCTGGGCGGCGCGGTTCCACTGGGACCGCATCGTCGACATGCTGGAGGCGGAGTACGCCGCAGCATGACCGGCGATGCGGCGGGGGGGAGGGGGCACGTGCGTGTCCTGCACATCTACCGGCGCTTCCACCCGGACTACACCGGCGACGGGATCTATTTCACCCGGCTGATCCCGCTGATCGCCGAGCACGCGGTGGACGGCGAGGTGCTGGTGCACGAGACCGACCCGGGCGAGGGGCCGGCGACGGTGCAGCACCGCGGCGTCACCGTGCACTACCTCGCCAGGACCTATGGCCGGGTCTCGGCGCTCAACCTCGCCCGCTGGCTGATCCGCAACATCTGGCGCTTCCAGCTCATCCACCTCCATTCGCATGTCGACCGCACCTTCCTCACCTACGCGCTCGCGCGCGCCTGCGGCCGCCGCGTGCTGTTCTCCTGCACGCTCGACGACAGCCCGAGCCAGCTGCTTGAGCAGTACCGCCCGCGCTACCGGCGCCTCGTGCGCGCGCTGATGCGCACGATCGACCGGTTCGTGGTGATCAGCCCGCAGCTCCTGCGCCGGTCGCTCGAGATCGTGCCGCGCCCGCGCACCTGGTTCGTCCCCCAGGGCGGGGTGCTGGAGGCGGCCGAGCACAACGCGGAGGACCGCGCGCGGCTGCGCGCCGAGCTCGGCTTCAGCCCGGACGACGTGGTGCTGCTGAATGTCGGCTCGCTCTCGCGGCGCAAGAACATCGCCTGGCTGATCGACGCGCTCGCGCTGATCCCCGATCCCGCGGTGCGGCTGGTGGTGGTCGGGCCCGCGCTCGAGCCCGACTACACCGCCGAGCTCGAGCAGAAGATCTGCACCCACGGGCTTGGTGGCCGGGTCGTGCTGGCCGGGTTCCAGGACCGCACCGACGCCTTCTACGCCGCGGCGGACGCCTTCGTGTTCGCCTCGACCGCGGAAGGCTTCCCGAACGTCTATGTCGAGGCGATGGCGCACGGGCTGCCGATCATCACCCGGTTCCTGCCGGGGCTCACCGACTTCATCATCTCGCACGGCGAGAATGGCTTCCTCGCCCACCAGCCCGGCCAGTTCGTCGAGGCGGTGCTGGCGCTGCGCGACACGCCGGGGCTTGCCCGGCGGCTGGGCGCGGCCAGCCGGCGCTTCGCCGAGCGGAATCTCGACCTCAGCCGGATCGCCGGCGCCTATGCCATGCTCTACCGCGCGCCGCGCGGGCCCGGGCCGGACGCCTCGGCCGCCTTCCCGGACCTCAGGCCGCGCTTCACCCGCGATCTCGCCCAGGGTCCGGCGGCGATCGGACTCGCGGAGTTCGACACGCCCGCGGACTGGCCGCCGATGCTGCAGGTGGTGATCGACACCGAGGCCGCCTTCGAGTGGGACAAGGGCACCTACACCGACACCGGCAAGGTCGCGCCGACCCGCGGGCTTCAGGTCAATCTCGACGTGTTCCGCCGCTACGGCGTGCTGCCCTGCCTGGTGGTCGACACCCCGGTGGCGAGCCAGGAGGAGAGTGCGGGGATCATCCGCGGGCTCGCCGCCGAGGGCTGTGAGATCGGCGTCCATCTCCATCCCTGGAGCGCGCCGCCGGTGGTCGAGCCGAAGGACGACTGGCACTCCTTCTCGGGCAATCTCGGGCCGTGGCTCGAACGCACCAAGCTCGAGGCGCTGACCCGCCAGGTGACGGCCCTGCTCGGCGCGCGCCCGCGCATCTTCAAGGCCGGGCGGTACGGGCTCAGCGCCGACACGGTCGAGCTGCTCGAGACGCTCGGCTTCGAGATCGATCTCAGCGTCTGCCCGTTCTACGACTACGCGCCGATGGGCGGGCCCGACTTCCGCCGCTTCACCGCCCGGCCCGGCTGGCTCGGCGCGAACCGGCGCATCCTGTCGCTGCCGACCACGGCCGGGCCGATCGGCTGGCTCGCCGGGCAGGCCGGCACGCTCGGCGCGCTCGCGCGGAGTCCGCTCGGCCGGCTGCTGCCGATCAGCCGTCTGGCCGCGCGCGCCAATGCGGTCTATCCGCTCAGGCTCTCGCCCGAGGGCAGCAGCTTCGCGCAGATGCGCGAGCTCACCGAGCGGCGGCTGCACCAGGGCCTGCGCGTGTTCACGCTGACCCTGCACAGCCCGACCCTGATGCCGGGCAACACCCCCTATACCCGCACCGAGGCCGAGCTCGCCGGGCTGCTGGACACGATCGACCGCTATCTCGGCTTCTTCCGCGACACGCTCGGCGGCCGTTTTACCACGCCGTCGGAGCTGCACGCGCGGCTGAGCGCCTTCGCCGGCCGCGCGCCCGCCCCTCCGGTTGCGGCGGCGGCGGACTGACCGGCCGGTCCGTGGCGGGGCTCGCCGTCGCGGCCGGTCCGGTCCGCGATCCCGCCGCCCTGGAACGGCTCTGGCGCGGGCTCGAGGCCGAGGCGGGCCCGATCCCGCCGTTCCGCGCCTGGACCTGGATCGGCTGCCTCGCCGAGGAGCGCTACCGCGATCCCTGGCTGGTCCGCGCCGAGGCGGGCGGGCGGATCGTGGGGCTGGCGCTGTTCAGCCGCCGCCGCGGTCGGTTCTGCCTCGCCGAGAGCGGCGATGCCGTGCTGGACGCGCCCTTCATCGAGCACAACGCCCCGCTCGTCGCCGCCGATGCCGGGCCGGAGGTCGCGGCCTCACTCATGCGCGCGGCCTGGGGCGCGGGTGCGCGCCGGCTCGTGCTGTCGGGGGTGGAGGAGGGGCTCGCCGCGGCCGCGGGCGGGGTGGCGCTGCGCCGGCAGATCCGGCCGGCGCCCTTCGTCGCGCTCGACCGCGTGCGCGCCTCGGGCGATCCGCTCGCCCATCTCAGCGCCAATGCGCGCGGCCAGCTCCGCCGGTCGCTGCGCCGCTTCGCCGAGGCGGGCGAGGTCGTGCTCACCCGCGCCGGGACGGAGGCGGAGGCGCTCGCCTGGCTTGAGGCGCTGATCGCGCTGCATCAGCGGAGCTGGCAGGCGCGCGGCAAGCCCGGTGCCTTCGCCGATCCGTTCATGCGCCGCTTCCACCGCGAACTGGTCGCGCGCGCGCTGCCGCGGGGCGAGGTGGACCTGCTGCGCCTCGCCGCGGGCCCGGACGTGCTCGGCTATCTCTACAATCTCCGCCGCGACGGGCATGTCTGCGCCTACCAGTCCGGGTTCGACCCGGCCGCGGCGGACCCGCACCGCAAGCCGGGGCTGGTCGCGCATCTGCTGGCGATCGGCCGCGCGGCCGGGGAGGGGATGGCAGTCTACGACTTCCTCGCCGGCGAGGACCGCTACAAGCGCAGCCTCGCCACCGGCAGCCGTGATCTCGTCTGGACCGAGCTCGTCCGTCCGCGCTCGCCGCTCGCCCTCGCCGCCTGGCTCAGGGGGTGTCTCGGGCGGCGTCTCGGGCGCGGCTGACCCGGCGCCGCGCCGCCGCGAGGCCGAGCAGGCCGAGCCCCAGCAGCGCGAGGCTCGCGGGCTCGGGCACGGCGGTCGCGGGTTCCGCCTGGGACGGCCCGGGATCGGGGCCGCCTGTGCCGGGCGCAGCGATGGCGGCAAGCGGGGCATCAGGCCCCTCGGTGCCCGGACCCGGCGGGTCCAGGCCGGGGACCGCCGGTTCGTCGGGCTTGGTGTCCGCGATGTCGACCACGGGGATCAGGCTGCCCGGCGGGTCGGCATCGGCCTGTCCATCGGGCGCCGGCGGGGTGTCGCCACCCGGACCCTGCGGGTCGTTGGCGCCGGCCGGGCCGCCGCCCCCGGCGGCGCTGCCGTCCGGACCGCTCCCCGCGCTCCCACCTGACCCGCCGCCGGACCCTCCGGCCCCGCTGCCCGTTCCGCCGCCGCCCGATCCGCCGCCCGATCCGCCGCCCGATCCGCCACCGCCGCCGCCGAAGCCGGCGAGCGTGAACGGATCGTGTCCGCCCCCGCCACCGGCGCCGCCGCCCGGCCCGCCGGGGGGAGGATCGCCCAGGACCAGCCCGTCACCCCCGGCCTCGTCCGCGGGACGGTCGTCCGGCGCGACCGGATCGGCCGGGTCCTTCCAGCCGCCCGGCCCGGTTCCCGGCGGGCCGCTCAGCAGTTCCAGCACGAACCCGGTGCGCCCGCCCGGTGCCGCGGCGGACCGCGCCGGCGCGGCCCAGTCCTCCATGGCCGGGCCGAACACGGCCGCCGGCTGGGACAGCATCGTGCTGGCGAGCAGCAGGGCGAGCGGCGGTCCGGCGAGCAGGCGGCGGAGCCTTGAACGGGAGTGGCGCATGACGGTGTCGATTCGTGTCTGGCGTGCAGTGAATCCCTGTTTTGCAAGAGGTCATGCGAGTTCCGTGCCAGGAAAGCATATTCTTTTCAAGACAAGTCACTATCACTGCGTCATCGTAGCGTCTTCAGCAGGTGTAAAGAAAACTGACATGCAGCCGAGACGCGTATGATTGGGATTGCCATGCCCGCGGACCCGCATCGCCGCACCGGAACGAACCCGGACACCCGTCAACGCTCAATCCCCCATGCACGCAAGGGTCCGGGTGAGGGCAGGGACCAACGCAAAGGGCCGGGAGGTTGCCCTCCCGGCCCTTGCGGCGCGCGGCGGCCGGTGTGGCTGCCCGTCCCTGGTCAGCGTGTCAGGCGCGGCGCCGGCGCGCCGCGAAGCCGAGGCCCAGGAGGCCCATGCCGAGCAGCGCGAGGCTCGCCGGCTCGGGCACGGTGGTGGGCGGCGGAGGTGGCGGGGGTGGCGGCGCGGCAAAGCCGCTCACCATCAGCACCTGGTTGCCGGCACCGAAGGTGAAGGTCGAGAACAGGAAGGCGCCGGTCAGCGGATCGATCACCGCGCCCTCGGCGCCGGTGAGCCCGGTGATGAACGGCGTGCAGGTGGCACCGACCGGCAGGCCGTTGGTGTCGATCCCGCAGGCATCCACGCGGTTGGCGCTCCAGAGCGAGACGAGCGCCGTGTCCGGGCCGAAATCCGGGCTGCCCGGTGGCACGTAGACGATGCCCTCCGGCCCGCCGGGGGTGTTGGTCAGCGCCGTGAGCCCGCTGATGTCGTAGGTGCCGAAGCCGTCTGGGGTGAGCGTGGCGACGCCCCAGTTGCTCTGGTTGAAGCTGCCGACGACCATGTTGCCGGCGCCGGGGAAGCCGGCCGGGACGAACTGCAGCGTGCCAAGCGAGTTGAACGCGGCGGGCATGGTATCGACCCGGGCTGGGGCAACACCGCCCGGCAGGATCTGGCCGATCTGGTTGGTCGGAAAGGCAGAGTAGAACAGCACCCCGCCTGGGCCGAAGGCGAGGCCGCCGTCGATGTTCGGCGCCGAGGCGTAGAAGCTGACTGGGCCGGAGAAGCCGGTGATCAGCTGCGTGCCTGGGTCGCGCGTGAGGCCGACGCTGTAGATCGCGCCCGAGGCGTTGTTGGCGTTGCCGCCGATCAGCAGCGTGTTGTTGTTCAGGAAGGCGATGCCGCCGAACGGCGTCGGCAGGCCGGTCGGCGCGCCGAAGCTGGTCAGCGTGTAGTTGGCGTCGAACGGCGCGACGATGGTGGCAGCCTCGGCGCGCGGCAGGGCAGCAAGCCCGACCACCACCGCCGCCGCCATGGCCGTGCGCGCCAGCGGGCGCGCGAACCGGGCAACGACATCCTGAGCGTGCATCGTTGGTCTCCCCCGAGATTCCAAGATCGCCCGGAAGGCAGGCATGATTCATGCCATGCTGGGGAAGGGTTTCAGGTCAACGCGTTATCCAGGCCCCATCGGCGCGGGTGGCAGCGAGGTGTAAAGTTTTCCGACACGCCCTCACCCTGTCCCTCGCCCTCTCCCCCTGGGGGAGGTCAGGGTGACGGTCGGCGGCAGGGCCAACGCGAAGGGCCGGGAGGTTGCCCTCCCGGCCCTTGCTCACAGGCCGCCGTGGCGGCCTGTCCCCTGGTCAACGGGTCAGACGCGACGGCGGCGGGCGGCGTAGCCGAGGCCCAGCAGCCCCATGCCGAGCAGCGCGAGGCTCGCCGGCTCGGGCACGCCGATCGGGTTGAACACCACGTCGGCGCTGAACACGAGGCCGGCCTGGACGACGTTGCGGTCGGTGAAGAACACGTCGATCCGGTTGGTGCCGGGCGTGAGGCCGGAGACCGTCACGGGGGCCGCGGTCAGCGGCTTCACCCCGCCGAGATCGACCACGAGCTGGCCGTTGATGAACACCCAGGCGTCGTCGTCAGCGCCCATCGTGATGGTGATCTCGCCGCCGGCCGGCGCGTCGAACGTGCCGAACATGTGCAGCGCGAGGAAGCCGGTGGTGTTGTTCGGCCCGCCGCCCGGGAACAGGTTCGACGGCTGGTTGAACGGGATCGCCACCGGCGAGGAGTAGAACGGGTCGACCGCGACCGAGTAGTTCACCGGCCCGCCGGTGCGGGTGCCGGTGCGGTCGCCGGGGGTCCACCACAGGATCTGGTTGCTCGCGTCCACGTCCAGGATGTGGTTGGACGAGGTCAGCGGAAAGCTGGTGGAGAAGGCCGAGCGCACCGGCATCCCGTCCGGGCCGAGCGCATTCTCGACCAGGCCGGTCGTGAAGCCCGGAATGCTGACATTCGCGTCGATGTGGTTGGCCGACAGCGTGTACCAGTTGGCGTTGAGCTGGCTGAGCGCGGCCTGAGCCGGCGCGGCGGCGGCGATCAGCGCGGCGGCGCCGGCGGCGGCGAGCAGGTGGCGAGCGGACATCGGATCTCTCCCGGTTTGCAATCGTGCCCGCGGAAAACGCAAGATCGGGGCCAACCTGCCAGAATGGTTGATTTTCAGCGTGTTGGGATGAGGTCGGCAGCCCGGCAACCGGGAAGTGTCAAGAATCCCGACAGGGATTTGTGTCGGGGCCGCCGGCTGTCACGCATCCAGAACGACGAAAGGGCCGGGGATGTCCCCGGCCCTCGCGATCCGGGCCGCCGTGGCGGCCCGTCCCCTGGTCGGCTGGTCAGGCGGCGCGGCGCCGGCGTGCGGCGTAGCCGAGGCCCAGCAGCCCCATGCCGAGCAGCGCGAGGCTCGCGGGCTCGGGCACCGGCTGCGGGCCGATCGGCGTGCCGCCGATGGTCGCGCCGGCGATCGCCATGCCGGAGTCGAAGGCGGTGTCGGCCCAGTTCGTCACGCCGAACTGCAGCTTGTAGGTGCCGTCCGCGAGGATGGTGTAGGTGGACTGCACCCAGCCGGAATGGCCGCAGCCCTGGCCGACGCCGAGGAAGCACGCGCCCGAGGAGCCGCCGAGCTCGTCCCAGGTGGTGCCGTCCTGGATCGGCACGGTGGGCGGCGCGAGCGTCGCCTCTGGCGCCGGCATGCCGAAGCCGGGCACGATGTTGCCCGGCGGGGGCTGGGTGCGCGCGGTGAACAGCAGCGCCACCTGGTTGTCGGCGGCGTCGAGCAGGACCGCCCAGGCATAGTCGGCGAAGGTGCCGCCGTCCGAGGTGACGTAGTTGAAGTAGAACTCGAGCGCGTCGCCGGTATTGGCCGAGAAGGTCGGCGAGGTGAGGCGCGAGCCGTTGGTCTCGCCGCCGAGGCTCAGCAGGTTGCCGCCGCCGTTCACGCCGCCGTCGCTGGTGACGAACAGGTACTGGGTGTGCCCGGCCGGGATCGGGCCGACCACGCCGTTCGGCGTGTTGGTGCCGACCGTGCCGAGACCGGTCCAGCCCGCGGGCGCGCCGTAGCTCGGCGCCGCCTGCGCCTCGGCCGCCGCGAGCACCAGCCCTGCCGCCGCGCCGGCCAGAAGAAGCTTTCTCATCATTAGGCTCCTACTCATCCGCCCCCCCGTTGTGGAGCGCTTGACAGGACCCGAAGCAGATTCGGTGCCAGGACATGACATCGCGTGATTTCAACCGGTTGCCCTGGGGCCGAGGCGTTCGGCGGCACGGGTGTAAAGTTTTCCGACGCACCTTCATGAGGGTCGCGTCACGGCTCGGCGATCCCGCCGCCGGGGCGGGGGTGAGGTGTGGCGTTGTGCGACAGCGACCCTCACCCTGACCCTTGCGTGTATGGGGGGATTGAGCGGGGATAGGTCTGCTCGTCTGCGTCTGGCGGCGGTCCCGTCCCGACCCGAGGTTGCGAGAACCGTGGGAGAGCCGAGGGACGCCGCCGGTTGCGCCACAGACCCGAACAGTCGCCTGGGCCGTCGGACGAGCCCGCACCGGCAAGGGAGGGAGAGGCGCATGTCATCGCTGGCGGTGTTCGTCGGGATCGATGTCAGCAAGGCACGGCTGGATGTGCATGTGCTGCCATCGGGCGAGGCCTTCGCCCTGGGCAACGATCCGCCTGGGATCAGCGCGCTCTTGGCGCGGCTGGCCGGGCTCGGCCCGGTGCTGGTGGTGCTGGAGGCGACCGGCGGTTTGCAGGAGCGTGCCGCGGCAGCGTTGGCGGCGGAGGGACTGCCAGTAGCGGTGGTCAATCCGCGTCA
>NZ_JBHYDW010000007.1:0-65037 GCF_051860475.1 Elioraea sp.
CACGATCCCCTCGTCCGCCATCCGCGCGGCGATGCGCTGCTGATGCGCCTCGGCATAGGGCGTGACCAGCGCGACATGGCGGAGGTCGAGCGTCGCGAGCGCCTCGACCAGCGCGAGGCTGGAGGTGGTGGCCGCGATCCCGGTCGCGTCCTCGATCCGGCACTTGAGGTCCGCGTCGTGAGCGAAGCCGATCGAGCCGCCCTTCGAGCCGTTCCACAGGATCACGTCCGGTTTCGCGTGCGCCAGCAGCCGCGCAGCGGTCAGCATCCCGTCGAGGTCGTAGCTGTCGGGGAACGGGTCGCGGTCGCCGACCACGCCGATGCGCGAGAAATGCGCCGAGACGGTCGGAAAGCGATGCAGCAGCCGCGTGGTGATGCGCTCGACCACCAGGTTGCCGGACGGCGTGATCACGCCGATCGCATGCTCGAAGCCGAGGGCATCCGCCATCAGAACCCCGCCGCGCGTGGAAGGAACAGGACGATCTCGGGCACCAGCATGCACAGCACGAGCAGCGCGTACATCACCGTCACGAACGGCCAGACATGCCGCGCGAGCTCGCCCACGGGGATGCGCGCGATCCCGCAGACGACGAACAGCACCACGCCCACCGGCGGGGTCAGCATGCCGATCACCAGGTTGAAGACGAACAGGAAGCCGAAATGCAGCGGGTCGATCCCGTAGGCGAGCGCGATCGGATGCAGCAGCGGCACCAGCATGATGTAGGCGGCGTTGCTCTCCAGCACGCAGCCCACCACCACGAGGGTGATCGCGACCAGCAGGTTGAACACCAGCGGGCTGTCGGTGAGCGCGCGCAGCCAGGACGCGAGCTGCTGCGGGAACAGGTCGATCGTCAGCATGTAGGTGACGGCGGAGGCGAAGGCGATCATCGCGCCGACCACCGCCGTGGTGACGACCGTCGCGCCGATCGCCGCGGGCCGATCGGCGAGCCTGAGCTGGCGCGTGACGGAGAACCCCACCAGCAGCCCCTAGACCACCCCGACCGCCGAGCCCTCGGTCGCGGTGAAGGCGCCGCCGACGATGCCGCCGATCACGACGACGGGCATCATCACGACCAGGAAGGAGCGCTTCAGCTCATGCGCAATGCGCCGCCAGGAGAACGCCTCGCCGGTGGCCGGCAGCCCGCGCAGTTGCGCGATCACCGAGCAGAGGATCAGCATGAGCACGACCAGGATCAGCCCGGGGATCACGCCCGACAGGAACAGTCCGCCGACCGAGACCGACGAGCCGGCCATGAAGGCATAGACGATCATCGCGCCCGAGGGCGGGATGATCGGGCCGAGATTGGCCGAGGCCGCGATCACGGCGGCCGAGAACCCGGTGCCGTAGTGGCGCTCGAGCGGCTTCAGCATGGTCGAACCGAGCGCCGAGGCATCGGCCACCGCCGCGCCGGAGACGGTCGAGAGCCCCATGCCCGCGAGCACGGTGACATGCGCGAGCCCGCCGCGCACCCGGCCGATCGCGGCGTTGGCGAGGTCGATCAGCCGCTCCATGATCCCCGCGCGCATCATCAGCTCGCCCGCGAGCACGAAGAACGGGATCGACATCAGCGGGAACGCGTTCACCGCGTTCATCATGCGCGTCGGCAGCATGCCGAGATCGAAGCCGCTCTCCAGCACGCCGGCGACCGCGCCGAAGCCGAGCGCCCAGGCGAGCGGCACGCCGGCGAGTGCGGCGCCGAAGAACACCAGCATGACGGTGACGCTCATCGCGGCGTCCGCGCGACGGCCTGGGACACGAAGAACACCGCGGAGAGCGCGCCGCCGATCACCACCGGCACGAGGAACCAGCCCGCGGAAAGGTCGAGCGACATCATCTGCTCGTCCCACTGGTCGAGCGCGATGATCGCGCCCTCCCAGGCGACGACGGCGGAGAGCGCCGCGCAGGCGAGCGCGATCGCCGCGCCGAGCGCCGGGCGCACGACGCCCGGCATCGCGTGCAACACGAGGCCGATCGCGATGTGGCCGCGCGCGCGCACGGCCACCGCCATGCCGAGGAAGATCGACCAGACGAAGGCGAGCCGGCCGATCTCGTCGGCCCAGCCGAACGAGCGGTTGAAGCCGTAGCGCGCGACCACCTGCGCGAACACCACGGCCACCATGATCGAGACGATGCCGACCAGCGCCGCGCGCACCGCGCGGTCGGCCGCCTCGAGCACCGCGTTCACAGGCGCGCGGTCAGGCGGCGGCGCGCGTCACCTCGGCCTGCACGCGGTCGATCAGCTCGGCGCCGAGCCGACCCTTGATCTGATCGACCACGCCGGCCGACAGCGTGCGCATCCTCGCAAGCTCGGCGGGCGGCAGCGGGTCGTACTGCATCCCCCGCGCCCGCAGCTCGGCGAGGGCCTCGGAATCGCCCGCCTCGGCCGCTGCGCGCTGCGCCTTGATCGCGTTGCCCATCGCCGTGCGGATCGCCTGCTGGAACTCGCCCGGCAGGCGCTCGAAGCTGCGCCGGTGCGCCACGATCGAGATGAAGTCGAAGAAGTGGCCGGTGTTGGTCAGGTGCTTCTGCACCTCGAAATACCGGCTGGCGCGGATGATCGCGTAGGGGTTCTCCTGCCCGTCGACCACGCCCTGCTGCAACGCCGAGTAGAGCTCGCGGATATCCATCGCCACCGGGTTCGCACCGATGGCGCGGAAGGTCGCAAGATGGGTTTCGTTCGGCTGCATGCGGATCTTGAGCCCGCGCAGGTCGTCGACCGTGCGGATCGGCTTGTTGCCGGTGGTCACGTGGCGGAAGCCGAGCTCCATGTAGCCGAGCGAGAGGAAGCCCTTGTCGGCCATGCGCTGGTCGAGCAGCTCGCCGATCGGCCCGTCCACCACCTTGAACGCCACCGCGCGCGAGGCGAACTGGAACGGCAGGCTGATCGCCTCCAGCTCGGGCACGGTGCGGCTGAGGAACGCCATGCCGACCCAGGTCATCAGCAGCGTGCCCTGACGCACGTTCGAGACGTTCTCGCCCGCGCCGCCGAGCTGCATCGCCGGGAAGGTGTCGACCGCGAGCCGGCCGCCGGAGAGGCTCTCGACCTCCTTCTTGAACCCCTCGATGGCGACCGAGGACGAGTGCTCGGTGGCGAAGTTGCCGGCGATGCGCACGCGCGTGGTCTGACCGAACGCGCGATCGGATGGCCAGAGTGCGGGAAGGGCGAGGGCGGAGCCCAGCGCGAGCCGGCGGGTGATGGGCATGGGAGCCTCCTTCTGTGCAGCCTCGGGGATCATGCCAGCACGGGGCGTGCCATTTGCCGAGTCGCTCCCGTGCCGGCTGCCGCCGCGGCCGGTGCCCGGAGTCGGGGCAGGACACTGCCTACGGGATCGGCTTCAGCAGGCGAGACGGGCGAACATCAGCTCGTGCCCGTTGTGCGAGACGTGCCGCAGCCAGGTGCGAGGGATCGCGGCGAACGCCTCGGCGGTGGCGTGATCGGTCGCGCCCTGGAACTTGAGCGTGCAGACGATGTTCCGTGCCGCGTCCGCATCGATCCAGGAGCGGACCAGACGCAGCAGGCGCGCGGGATAGGCGATCACGTCGCTGAACAGCCAGTCCGCCTTGCCGTGCGCGCGGAGCCATGCGGCGGGGTCCAGGCCGAAGGCGCTCTCGCGGCGCTCCGTCACGCCGGGCAGGGCGGCGACCGCGGGGTCGAGCGGGGCCTTGTCCACCGCGACCACGCGCGCGCCGAGCTGCGCCAATGCCCAGGTCCAGCCGCCCGGTGCGGCGCCGAGATCGAGGCAGGTCTCGCCCGGCGCCGGCCAGTGGCGGAGCAGGCAGAGCGTCTCCCAGAGCTTCAGATAGGCGCGGCTCGGCGGGCCGGTGCGGTCCTCGACGAGGCGCGCCTCGCCGTTCGGGAAGGGCGCGGTGCAGGACGGCGAGGCGAGCAGGGTGGCCGGGTCGAGCAGGGTCCAGGCGCCGAGCGGGGCGGACGGTGCCGGGGCGGGGAAGGCGATCGGCCTGGCCGAGACATGCGGCAGGCGGGCGGCGATCAGCGTCGCGCGGCGGTGGTGCAGCGGCGCGTAGGCGGCCCAGTTGCGCTGGAGCGCGCGCAGCCGCGTGGCGGCATCGGCGATCGAGGCGATCGTCTCGGTGCGCGGGTCGAGCCAGACATTGAGCGCCCAGGCGGCGGGGACGGGCGGGTCGGGGCTCAGCGCGAGCCGTTCGTGCCAGGCGCTGATGGCCGCGCCGCGCCGGGCGAGCTCCTCGGCGAGTGTCTGCTCGAACCCTGGCGCGGCGAGGTAGGCCGCGGCGATCGCCGTCATCCCCGGCGCGCCGCGGCGGCGACCAGCAGCGCGAGCCAGCCGGCGATCAGCAGCGCGCCGCCCAGCGGGGCCACAGGCCCGAGCGACACCCCGGCCAGCGCGCGCAGGAGCACCGCGCCGCAGAACAGCACCGTGCCGGCGGCGAAGGCGATCCCGGCGACCCGCAGCGGCGCCCCGCCCCAGCGCGGGAGCAGGATGCCGACCGCGAGCATCGCCAGCGCGTGCCAGCCCTGCATCGTCACGGCGGTGTCGAGCATCGCGAGCGCGGCGGCGTCAAGGCGCGGGGCCAGCAGGTGAGCGCGGAGTGCGGCCAGCGCCACCGCGCCGCCCCCGGCCAGCGCGGCCACTCCGATCAGCAGGCGGTCCATGGCCCGACCCTCGATCCATGCTGCGTTGCGTGCAAGCAGGATTGATGGACTGAACCGTTCAGTTCATCATGAGAAATGATGATGGATGACACGCATACCGTCGATGCACCGGTTGCGCAGCTTGCGGCCCCGCAGCGCAAGCGCCGGCAGGTGGTCGAGGCGGCGGCCCGGCTGTTCATGGCGCAGGGCTATGGTGCCACCAGCATGGATGCGGTCGCGCGTGAGGCGGGTGTCTCCAAGGCGACGGTGTATGCCTATTTCCCCGGCAAGGATGCGCTGTTCGCGGCGATCGTCGGTGAGGCGTGCGAGCGCGAGGCGCAGGGCCGTCCGAGCTGTCCGAGCACCGGGGGGGCGGATCTCGCGGCGACGCTGGTGTCGCTCGGCGAGGGGTATCTCTCGTTCCTGTTCCGCGAGGAGGTGCTGGCGATTCAGCGCGTGGTGATGGCGGAGGGGCCGCGGTTTCCGGAGCTTGGCCGGGCCTTCTACGAGAGCGGCCCGCGCCGGATGGTGCTGTGGCTGACCGGGTGGTTCGGGACGCTTCAGCGCGAGGGGCGGCTGCGCGAGGGGGACCCGGAGCTTGCCGCGGAGCAGTTCCTCTCGCTGCTGCGCAGCACTGCGTTCCTGCGGCGGATGCTGCGTTTGCCGCCTGCTGCGGATGCGGGTGAGATCGCGGGCATCGTCGCCGCGGCGGTCGACACCTTCCTGCGCGCCTGGGGCACGGCGCGGGTGCGGTGACGCGGCGTTTCGCCTCGGCGCTGCTGCTGGACCAGCACGGCCGCTATCTGATGCAGGTTCGCGACGACATCCCGGGCATTCTGCATCCTGGCGCGTTCGGTCTGTTCGGTGGGGCGGTGGAGCCGGGCGAGGGCGCGGAGGTGGCGGTGCGGCGCGAGCTGGACGAGGAGATCGGGTTCGTGCCGGGCGATCTTGCGCCTTGGCGGGCGTTGTGGGTGCCGGTGCGGGTGGACGGGGCGGCGCTGTGCAGCGGCCGAGTGGATGTGTTCACCGGCACGGTTCCGGCTGAGCTGGTTCCGGATCTGGACCAGCGCGAGGGGGCGGGGCGTGTGCTGGTTTCGCCGCGTCTGTTGTTGCTGGAGGCGAAGGTTGCGACTTCGGCGCGGTTGGCGGTGGGGTTGCATGCGCAGGCGGCGATGGCGGCGGCGGGGGAGGAGGAGCCTGTGATGGAGTGGTGGCCGGCGCGGTTGGGCGTGCGGGGGTGAGGTTCCCGGGATAGGGGGTGTGGGGGGAAGGGGAAGGATCGGCGTCGCTTCGCTGGCCCGAGGGCCGGCTCCGCGCGGCCCTCTCCCCCGCGGTTTGTTTCTTGCGCGCAGCAGGCGCGCATCGCTCGAGGAGGCGCGCACGGCTGCCTCCAATCCAATGCTGGCAAAGGCTCAGAAGCGTTCGTCGAACTTGAGGGAAAGCCTCACGAGCGATGCCCTATAGGCTTCCAGCGTTCGGTTCTGGTCGACCCACGCAAAGCGGAAGGGCGCCTCGTTCGTCGCCTGATATCGAAGCAGGATGACTTCGTCGAAGACGCGGGGCGCGACAATCCGGTCGATGATCCGTTGCTCGGCGACCGGAGCCTCATCGACGGGGTGCTTGTGCGTCCGGCCGTCGGTCCTGTGAGTCCGGTCGCCTTCATAGCCGACCGTGTAGGCGGCGTGGTTGATGCCAACGAGTGCAACGGTGATGGTGTTCGGCGCGACCGACTGCCACTCCTGCACCTGCTTGTGCAGATCGTTCACCACCCGGTCGATCTGCTTGATCATCGCCTTGTTGAGGATCTTCGCTTCCGCTGCAATGTCGATCGTCGCCAGCGCGCCCCTGGCGACGCGATAGCCGGGGAAACGCCTTGCCCTGTCCGGATCGATGATCTGCCCGAAGGTGCCGTCACCGCGTCGCATGCGTTGCAGGGTGACGGTCCTGTTCCTCGGCCCAACGCCGCGTTCGCCGCCATTCACCGATGACCTGAGCTTGGCCGATCTGCCGAGGTCGTAGAGGTCTTCATAGAGTTCGAGCGCGAGCTGGTCGCCCTGGTTGGACTTGCGATGCAGATACGGCTTGCCCACGAACAGGGTCGCGAACGCGTCGAGAAGCCGCGCAGCCATCGGCAACGGCTAGGTGCGAACCGAGATCTGCGCAGTGCACGCCTGCACGCCGCGCTCTGCCACCAGAAAAGCCTCGCCCCGGGCACGCGCCGCAGCCATCGTGACGTACTCGGGTTCGATTTCGAGCGAGATGGAATTGCGTCCGGCACGAATCGCGGCGCAGGCTGTTGAGCCGCTGCCGGCGAAGGGATCGAGGACGGTATCTCCGGCGAAGGAGAACATGCGGATGAGCCGTTCCGCGAGCTCGACGGGGTAAGGGGCCGGGTGGCCCTGCCGGAGGCTCGCGCCCCGGATGTCCGACCAGACCGGGCGCATCCAGCGATCCATCTCGTCGCGCTGGAGCATCGATAGCGCCTTTTGCACCATCGGCGTCTGCCGATATCCACCCGGCTTGCGGAGCATCAGGATGTGCTCGTGGTCGTTCTTGATCACGGCGCCAGGCTGATAGGGCTTTCCGTAGAACCCCGACGAGCCTCCGCCGGCCTCATTCGTTCGGTTGGCGATCTTGTACCAGAGGATCGGCGTCAGATTGTCCAGCCCGACCTTCCGGCTGCGGACCTGGATGTCGGAGGGAAGGGGCAGGACCCAATGCCGACCGCCGGCCCGGCGCGGCACGAGCACGTCGCCGATCACGCAGCAGACGCGTCCGCCCGGTACCAGGACACGGCGGCACTCGGCCCACGCATTGTCAAGTTCGTCCAGGAACGCCTCGTAGTCCCTGATCCGACCAAGCTGCCGTCCGCCCGCGTCAGTCGCATAGGGTTTCAGATTGAAGTACGGCGGCGACGTCACGATCAGGTGGACGCTCTCATCGGCCACGCCGGAGAGGTCGCCTGCGTCGCCGCGCATGAGGGTGTGCGTCGTCGTGTCGAATGGAGCGGGCCAGAGCTCGGCACGCAGTGCCTGATTGATCGCGAGCAGGAGTTCGGGCGCCCCGGGGCTGTTGTCGGTGCTGGGAAGGCGATCCAGCAACGCACCATGCGGGACCGGCGTCGAGCGCGCCTTCGCGGGAATCAGCCTGGGTTGACTGACGACGTTCATCGGCGATCCTCGATTCGATCCGGCTCGCAGTCTGCGCCATCGCCCCGTACCGCGCCATCGCGCCGTCCGCCACTCGCCCGGGGGGGACGACGGAGGGGTCAGGCTGGTGGCCAAGCCGCGCGGACGCCGAGGCCGTGGCGCAGGATCTCGGCCAGTTCAGGCAGGATGTCGGTGCGCCAGGCTGCGGGCACGCGGGTCCGCGGGACGGTGACGATGCGCCCGCGAGTGTGCCCGCCGCAACATCTTGTGGACAAGCGGCGATCGCGCCGCATCCTCTCGTTGATCGGCCAGGCCCCGGAGCGGTAGGCTGAGTCCATGTCCCGCAGTGCCCGCCGCCAGCCCGACCTGTTCGACGGCGCCGACCCCTACGCCTTCGAGGAGACCGAGCAGGACCGGCGCGAACGGCTCGCCCGGCTGGACGCGGAACTGAACGGTCTGCTGGAACGGGTGCGCGCGGCCGACCGCCTGCCGTTCCGCGACCTCACGGAAGCCCTGCTGGCGGAACTGCGCTGTATGCGCACGCATCACGAGATCGCCGACGGTGCGGCGAAATACGCGGCGTTCCAAGCCGAGATGCAACGGCTCTACGCAATCGAGGACGACCACGTCCGATCCTGACGCAGCACGCCGCTACACTGCGCGCACCACCGCCGGGCGTCGCCCCCTCCCCGCCGCGCCGCGACCGGATAGAGCGATAAAGTCGTAAAGTGATAAAGAGGCGGGGGGACCACGCTGGTCCCCCCACACCCCCCTGCATCACATCAGCGCCGACGGAACAACCGCCGCAACGCCGCGAACAACCCGCCCCCACCAGCCGACCCGCGCGTCAGCGGAATGCCAGGCGTCGGCCCGCGATGCGACACATGCGGCCGCGCCGCAGGCGGCGGCAGCGCCGAGGCAACCGAATAGGCCCGCACGTCACCCGCCGCGATCAGCCGCCGCTCGAACGCGACGACGCGATCCACCGGCTCAGGCAACCGGCCACGCTCCAGCGCACTGGCCTGCGCCGCCGCTCCGCCGAACTCCCCGGCACGACGCAGGATGTCGACGATCCGCACCTGCTGCTCCAGATCCGGCGCCGGTCCCTGCCGGAACAACGCCACCGCCGTCAGCCGCCACTCGCGCGCCAGATCGGCCTTGCGCGTGTCGTCGGCCACCCAGGCGGCCTGAAGCGTGGCCTCGGCAGCAGCATGCAGCTCGCCCGTCTCCTCCAGGATCATCGCCCGGCAGAGGAAACGGCGCGCAAGCGGCGGATAGGACACCTCGGCCAGCAGCGCCCGGTAGGGGCCGCCAGCAACGACCGCCGGGATCGGCTCCCCTGCCTCGTCCAGCCGCGGCGCGGCATAGCCACAGGTCGGACACTGCTGGAGCCAGTACGCCATCGTGCTGCGCATGGTCTCGCCCGGGCGCAGATCCAGATCGGGCGGGCCGGCCGGACCGGTACCGCGCACCTGCCGCTGGCGGCTCTCGCGCCCGCATACCGCGCAGGTGATGCTCGTCTCGCCCACATTGCCCATGGCGTCGGAACGGTAGCTTGAGCCGAGCGCGCGGGGAAGCGCACGTCTGGTCACTCTGCGATCAGCTTGACCCATTGCCCTGCCTGCACCGGCTCGTCGGGACCGAGCGCGTTCATCACCCGGAAGCGCTCCTCCGCCCGCTCGACCGGCATGGCGCGGGCGAGGCGGGCGACCGTCTCGCCAGGCCGGACCCGGTGCGCGCGCACCCGCAGCGGACGAATCGCGCCAGCCTCGGCGGCCGAGAGCACGCGAAACGAGCCAAGCGTGGCCCGGAAGCCGGGAAGGAACGAGGCAGTGCGCTGGGGCGCGGAAGCCAACTGGAAACGCCAGTAGCGGCCCGGGGCATGGCGCACCGCGACCAGCAGCAGGTCCATCGGCCCCTGGCGGGTGCTCAGCCGCGTGCGCGCCACCGCAGCCGGCATGCCGCCGACGTCGAGCGTCTCGAGGCCGGTGAGCCGAGCATTGGTGGCCCAGCCCCGCGTCAGGTACTGGTCGGGCGGGGCGTCGCCGCGGATCTGGCCGGCGTCGAAGATGATCTGCCCGCCGCCGCTGTGGGTCGCGGTGACCGCCCGCGTGCCGTTCACCAGCCGGAACCCCTCAGGGACGTCAAAGCGGAAGCGGAGCACGGGGTGCAGGAAGGTGCGACCGCGGATCACCCCTTCGTCGGTGTCGTCGCCCCAGACCATGCCGTCGATCCGGCGGATATGGGCCTCGCGCGCGCGGTCCCCGGCCTGGCTCCCGCCGGCGGCGGCGACCGCGGCCTGCACACGCTCGGGCGTGCGCGGGTGGGTGGAGAACCAGGAGAACTGGTCGTCGCCCGCGCGCCTGCCGGCAATCGCGGCTTCCAACCGGTCCCACTCCCCCATGCGGGCGAGGAAGGAGCCCATCGCGGCGGTGTCGTAGCCGGCAGCTCGGAGATAGCGCACGCCGTAGGTGTCGGCTTCCAGCTCCTGCTCGCGCGAGAACCCGGCGATGTAGGCTTGCCCGGCGAGTCCCGCGATCTGGCCGCCGCCGCGCACGCCGAGGAACACCTGGCCCAGGATCTCGGCGGCCACCGAGCCGATCTGCGCGCCGAGCTGGCGGTCGAAGCGCTGGGCCGAGTGGCGGGCGACCACGTGACCCATCTCGTGGCCGACGATGCCGGCGAGTTCCGCCTCATCCGCCGCGAGCGCCATGATCCCGCGGGTGATGTAGACGTAGCCGCCGGGCAGGGCAAAGGCGTTGATGACGTCTGTGTTGAGCAGGGTGAAGGTCCAGGGCCCGTCGGGGCGCTCGGAATGCGCGGCAAGCCGGCTGCCAAGCTCGCGCAGGTAGTCGGCCTGGGGGCCGGCGAGCGCGCCGCCGAACTGGGCGAGCACCTTGGGGTGCTCTTCGGCGCCGATGCGGGCTTCGGCCTCGCGCGAAAGGAACAGACTGGACTGCGCGGTCGCCGGCTGGGCGAGTGCGAGGATCAGCAGCACTGCAGCGAACAGGCGTCGCATGATGCCTAGGCTACCATGTGGCCCTGTTCGGATCGGGGCATTCGCGAGGATCTGAACAACGAAGCCGGGCCGTTCCCGGTCCTGGGCGCCCATCCCGCCGGAGGGGCGTGTACGGCCCCTCCGGCTATCCTTCGCTCTCTCGGGCCAGCGCGTGCATGGTTGCCTCGTTGCGGATCGTCACCCGCCCGGGGATCAGGGACACGGTGCCCTCCGCCTCCCACGCCTTGAGCAGCCGGTTCACGCTCTCCCGGCTGGCACCGACCACCTCCGCCAGCTGCTTCTGCGTGATCGCGACCGAGGCCAGGCGCTGCGCGGCGGCCAGCCGTAGCAGCGCGCGCGCCAGCCGCACCTCAAGCGGCTGGAACATCAGCTCCTCGACCTGGGTCGAGGTCCGCCGCAGGCGGTCGCACAGCACCTCGATCACGGCCAGGGCCAGTCTGGGATGCGCCTCAAGCAGCGGCAGGACTTCGCGGCGATCGAGCGTCATGATCCGTCCGTCCGTGAGCGCGACCGCATCAGCCGAGCGGGGGCGGCCGTCCAGAAGCGCCATTTCCCCCACCACCTCGCCGGCGCGAATCGTGTTGAGCACGATGTCCTTGCCGTCGTCCGACGGCAGCACCACCCGCACCTTGCCCTGGAGCACGGCCAGCAGCCCGGCCCCGGGGTCGCCGCGGCGGAACAGCGTCTCGCCACGGCGCATCGGCCGCACATGGGCGAACCCGGCGAGCCGCGCGATGTCCTCGGCCGGCAGACGGCCGAACAGCGGGTTCTTCGCCAGCACCTCGACCCGGGCATCGGCTCCCGGCGATTGGCCCTGCTCCTCGCGCGTCACGATGACTCCTTCCGACCCGGCGCGCCCTGCATAGCAAGGGGCGGCACCCGGCGGCACCCCGCGACGCGATGACTTCTGCCGGGCGTGACGTTCCGCTAGGGTCCTGCTACCGACCGGGCGGCGGAGACCGCCCAGCCTCTGGGAGATTGACCGATGAGACTGCACGTGCTCGCCGCCGCTGCCGCGGCTGCGTTGATGGCTCCGGTCGCGCAGGTCGATGCGCGGTCGGTGCGCTGGGCCGCTTCGGGCGACCCGAACACGATGGATCCGCATTCGCAGAACCTTGGCACCGTGACGATGGTGCTCCAACAGATCTACGACGCGCTGATCACGCGCGACCGCAATCTCGGCCTGCAGCCGGGGCTGGCGACCTCGTGGCGGCAGGTCGAGCCGACGCGCTGGCGCTTCGAGCTGCGCCGCGGGGTGAAGTTCCATAACGGCAATGACTTCAACGCCGACGACGTCGTGTTCTCGATTCAGCGCGCCCTCGCCCCCACCAGCAACTACGGCATTTTCGTCGACACGGTCGCCGAGGTGGTGAAGGTCGATGACTACACGGTCGAGATCGTCACCAAGATCCCCGACCCGATCCTGCCGAACAAGTTCGCCTCCGTGTACATCATGGACAGGGAGTGGTCGGAGGCGAACAACGTTCGCCAGCCGCAGAACACCCGCGCGCGCGAGGAGACACACACGGTCCGCAATACCAACGGCACCGGCGCATACCGTCTTTCCATCCGCGAGCCGGATGTGCGCACGGTAATGGTGCGCAACGACGACTGGTGGGGCTGGAAGGAGCCGGGCAACGACGGCAACATCACCGAGATCGTCTATCGGCCGATCACGTCGGACGCGACGCGCATCGCCGCGCTGCTGTCGGGCGAGGTCGATTTCGTGCTCGATCCGCCGCTCCAGGACCTCGACCGGCTGCGCCGCGCGCCCGGCGTGACGGTGCTGGAGGGGCCGGAGGTGCGCACGATCTTCTTCGCGATGGACGTGAAGCGCGACGAGCTGCTCTACAGCAGCGTGAAGGGGAAGAACCCCTTCAAGGACCTGCGCGTCCGCCAGGCGCTCTACCACGCGATCGACATCGAGGCGATCCGCTCGCGCGTGATGCGGGGCAACGCGATCGTCACCGGCACGCTGTTCCCGCCGCAGGTGAACGGCTACTCGAAGGAGCAGGACGTGCGGCTCCCGTTCAACGCCGATCGGGCGCGCGCGCTGCTCGCCGAGGCGGGGTATCCGCAGGGCTTCGAGGTGACGCTCGACTGCCCGAACAACCGCTACATCAATGACGAGAGCATCTGTCAGGCGGTGGCGGCGATGTGGACGCGGGTTGGGGTGACGACGCGGCTGAACGCAATGCCGCTCGCCAATTTCTTCCCCAAGATCCAGCGCGAGGACACCTCGATCTACCTGCTCGGCTGGGGCGTGCCGACGCTCGATGCGCTCTACTCGATCCAGTCGCTGCTTGCGACCAGGGACGGCGAGCCGGGCAACGGCATCTGGAACTACGGCAACTACTCCAACCCGCGGATGGACGAGCTGACCCGGACCATCAAGAACGAAGGCGATCCGGAGAAGCGCACCGCCGCGATCCACGAGGTGCTGCACATCTACCGCGAGGACGTGCCGCACATCCCGCTGCACCACCAGATGATCCCCTGGGCCATGCGCTCGACCGTGTCGATCCCGCACATGGCCAACAACCAGCCCTACTGGCGCTGGGCGAAGCTGAACTGAGGTCGTGTGATGTCCCGCCACCCCTCACCCTGTCCCTCTCCCCGCATGCGGGGAGAGGGGACGTGGCGGCTCCACAGGGTTCCCTCTCCCGCAGTGCGGGAGAGGGTCAGGGTGAGGGTCGTTTCTTGATGAGACCATAGCCCGCATGTTCGCCTTCATCGTCTCACGCCTGCTCCAGGCGATTCCCGTGATGCTGACGGTCAGCCTGATCAGCTTCGCCATGTTCGCCTATGTCGGCGATCCGGTGACGATCATGCTCGGCCAGGACTACACCGAGGCGCAGCGCGAGGCGCTGGTGCGCGAGCTTGGCCTGGATCAGCCCTTCTTCATCCAGTTCATCGAGTTCCTGCACAACGCGGTGCAGTTCGAGTTCGGCCTCTCCTACCGGCTCGCCCGGCCGGTCTCCGACCTGATCCTGGAGCGGATGCCGGCCACACTCGAGCTCTCCTTCACCGCCGCCTTCCTCGCGCTTGCGATCGGCGTGCCGATGGGCGTCTATACCGGGCTCTACCGCGACTCCTGGCTCAGCCGCTTCTTCCTGACGATCTCGCTGATCGGCGTCTCGCTGCCCACCTTTCTGATCGGCATCCTGCTGATCCTCGTCTTCGCCGTGATCCTCGGCGTGCTGCCGTCCTTCGGCCGCGGCGAGACGGTCGCGATCGGCTGGTGGACCACCGGGTTCCTGACCACCTCGGGGCTGCGCGCCCTGATCCTGCCCTCGATCACGCTCGGTCTGTTCCAGATGACGCTGATCATGCGCCTGGTGCGCAGCGAGATGCTAGAGGTGCTGCGCACCGACTACATCAAGTTCGCCCGCGCGCGCGGGCTCTCGAACCGCGCCGTCCATTTCGGCCACGCGCTCAAGAACACGCTCGTCCCCGTCATCACCATCACCGGGTTGCAGCTCGGCGCGATCATCGCCTTCGCGATCGTCACCGAGACCGTGTTCCAGTGGCCGGGCATGGGACTGCTGTTCATCCAGGCGGTGGCGAACGCCGACATCCCGATCATGGCGGCCTATCTGCTGCTGATCGCGCTGCTGTTCGTCGTCATCAACCTGATCGTCGACCTGCTCTACTACGCGGTCGATCCGCGGCTGCGCGGCGGGCTGCGCGCCGCCGGAGGGCGCTGAGACGATGGCGGCCTTCGCGCCCGCACGCGGGCTCTCGCGCGTGTTCGACAGCGATCTCTGGTGGTCGTTCACCCGCTCGCCGGTCGTCGTCGCCTCGGCGACCGTCGCGCTGACGATGATCCTGTCGGCCCTGCTCGCACCCTGGATCGCGCCGCACGATCCCTTCAACCTCGCCACCCTCGATCTGCTCGACGCCTTCACCCCGCCGGTCTGGCTCGATGAGGGGGACTGGCGCTTCCTGCTCGGCACCGACGATCAGGGCCGCGACGTCCTTTCCACCATCATGCACGGCGCGCGGATCAGCCTGTTCGTCGGCTTCGCGTCCGTGCTGTTCTCGATGACGCTCGGCATCTCGCTCGGCCTGCTCGCCGGCTATCTCGGCGGCGCCATCGATGCGGTGCTGATGCGGATCGCCGACATCCAGCTCACCTTCCCCTCGATCCTGGTCGCGCTGCTGATCGACGGCCTGGTGCGGGCGATGCTGCCGCGCGAGCTGCACGATCAGATCGCGCTCTGGGTGGTGATCTTCGCGATCGGCGTCTCCAACTGGGTGCAGTTCGCGCGCACCGTGCGCGGCTCCACGTTGGTCGAGAAGAGCAAGGAGTACGTGATGGCCGCGCGCGTGATCGGCCTCTCGCCGGTGCGCATCATGGTCAGCCACGTGCTGCCGAACGTGATGGGGCCGGTGCTGGTGATCGCGACCCTCAATCTCGGCTTCGCGATCCTGGCCGAGGCGACACTGTCGTTC
This sequence comes from Elioraea sp., assembly GCF_051860475.1. Taxonomy (NCBI): domain Bacteria; kingdom Pseudomonadati; phylum Pseudomonadota; class Alphaproteobacteria; order Acetobacterales; family Elioraeaceae; genus Elioraea; species Elioraea sp. The sequence continues at coordinate 15,236 of NZ_JBHYDW010000007.1, forward strand.
CTCGGGGTCGGCGTGCCGCCGACCCAGCCCTCGCTCGGCACACTGATCCGGATAGGCAACGACTTCCTGTTCTCGGGCGAGTGGTGGATCACCCTGTTCCCCGGTGTCACGCTCGCGGTGATGGTGCTGTCGGTCAACCTGCTGGGCGACTGGCTGCGCGACGCCCTGAACCCGAAGCTGCGCTGAGGTTCGCGTGACGCCGCTGCTCGAAGTCAAGAACCTCCGTGTCGAGTTTCCGACGCGACGCGGTACCCTGGTCGCGGTCGATGACGTCTCGTTCCACATTGACGAGGGCGAGGTGCTCGGCGTGGTCGGCGAGTCCGGTGCCGGCAAGTCGATCACCGGCGTCTCGATCATCCGGCTGATCGAGCCGCCGGGCCGGATCGCCGGCGGCGAGGTGCATCTGAGGGGGAGGCGGATCGATAACATCCCGCTCGAGGAGATGCGCCATATCCGCGGCAAGGAGATCGGCGCGATCTTCCAGGACCCGCTCACGACGCTGAATCCGCTCTACACGATCGGCCATCAGCTCGCCGAGACGATGCAGACCCATCTCGGCATCGGCGACAAGGAGGCGCGCGCGCGCGCGATCCGCTGGCTCGAGGATGTCGGCATTCCCGGCGCGGCGCAACGGATCGATGCCTACCCGCACCAGTTCTCGGGCGGCATGCGCCAGCGTGTGGTGATCGCGTTGGCACTCTGTGCCGAGCCGCGCCTGGTGATCGCCGACGAGCCGACCACGGCGCTCGATGTCTCGATCCAGGCCCAGGTGATCGCCCTGCTGAAGCGGCTCTGCTGCGAGCACGGCACGGCGATCATGCTGGTCACGCACGACATGGGCGTCATCGCCGAGACCGCCGACCGGGTGGCGGTGATGTATGCCGGCCGGATCGCCGAGATCGGCCCGGTGCGCGAGGTGGTGAAGCACGCGCGCCACCCCTACACGGACGGGCTGATGGGCTCCATCCCCTCGCTCTTGCACAAGGTCGAGCGGCTGACCCAGATCGAGGGGTCGATGCCGCGGCTCACCGACATCCCGCGCGGCTGCGCCTTCAACCCACGCTGCCCGAAGGTGTTCGAGCGCTGCCGCGTCGAGCGGCCCGACCTGATGCCGACCGACGGCCCCAACCTCGCCTCCTGCTGGCTGCACGCGCCGGCCGGCGCCGACCGCGAGGTCGGCCATGCCGCCTGACGCGACCGCGATGGTGCAGGCGGCGGCACTGGTCGAGGTCGAGGATCTCGCGCGCGACTTCGACGTCTCCAAGCCCTGGCTGTTCCGCATGCTTCAGGGCGACCGCAAGCGCATCCTGAAGGCGGTCGCCGGCGTGTCGTTCGACATTCCGAAGGGCACGACGCTGTCGCTGGTCGGCGAGTCGGGTTGCGGCAAGACCACCGTCGCGCGCCTGGTGGTGGGGCTCTATCCGCCGAGCCGCGGCCGCATCCGCTTCGACGGCGTGGACATGGCGAGTCTGACCTCGCGCGCCACCGCCGCGCCCGTGCGCAAGCGCATCCAGATGATCTTCCAGGACCCGTATGCGTCGCTCAATCCGCGCTGGCGCGTGCGTGACATCATCGCCGAGCCCATCCGGGCCTTCGGCCTGATCGCGGGTCGTGACGCGATCGAGGCGCGTGTCGCCGAGCTGCTGACGCAGGTGAAGCTGAGCCCGAAGGACGGCGAGAAGTATCCGCACGAGTTCTCGGGCGGGCAGCGCCAACGCATCTCGATCGCGCGCGCGCTGTCCTCCACGCCCGAGTTCCTGGTCTGCGACGAGCCGACGAGCGCGCTCGACGTTTCGGTACAGGCGCAGATCCTGAACCTGATGAAGGACCTCCAGCGCGAGCTGGGTCTTACCTACCTCTTCATCAGCCACAACCTTGCGGTGGTGCGGCACATGTCGGACCGCATCGGCGTGATGTATCTGGGCCGCATCGTCGAGTTGGCGCCGGGCGAGACGCTGTTCGCTCGGGCGCGCCACCCCTACACGCGGATGCTGCTGGACGCGATCCCGGACCTCGAGATGACGGGGCGTGCGCGCACGCCGGTGGGCGGCGAGGTGCCGAGCCCGATCGATCCGCCGCCCGGCTGCGCGTTCCACCCGCGCTGTCCGCTTGCGAATGCGCGTTGCAAGGTCGAGGTGCCCAGCCTGCGTGCGGTCGCTGACGCACAAGTCGCGTGTCACGCGGTGGAAGAGGGAAGAACATGAGAGCGGGGGGCCGCAAGGCCCCCGCGCCGGGCACCCTCCCGTTGGTCGGGAGCGACGCCCTGACGGGGGGTCCGGGGGGCCCATGGCCCCCCGGGCTCTGTTACTCTGATCCTTGATGCGTTCCGACTCCGCCGCAGCCCCGCTCGTCCTGCCCGCCCCGCCCTTCTGGGACGAGATGGTGGATGGCCGCGGCGCGGTCCGCACCCATTGGCGCAACGTTGCCGCGATGCTCGCGAGCCTCCCGCCCGGTGGTCTCGCCGACCGCGCGTTGCGCCTCGACCGCGCCTTCGAGGAGGAAGGCATCACCACCCTGCTGCCCGCCGACCCGGGCGGCGCCACGGTCGAGCGCCCATGGCGTTGCGATCCCGTGCCGATGGTGCTCGCCGCGCACGAGTTCGCCGCGCTCGAATCAGGCCTCGCCCAGCGTGCACGCCTTCTCGCGGCCATTCTCGCCGACCTCTACGGCCCGCAGCGCCTGCTCGCCGAAGGCGCGCTGCCGCCCGCACTGGTGTTCGCCAATCCCGGCTTCCTCCGCCCCTGCCGCACGCCTTCGCCGTCGCAACCGGCGAGCCTGCACCTCATCGCCGCTGACCTCGTCCGCGGTCCGGATGGAGACTGGCGCGTGCTCGCGGACCGCACCGGTGCACCGAACGGCATCGGCTTTGCACGCGAGAACCGGCGCATGGTCGCGCGCACCATGCCGGAGGGGTTTCGCATCTCGCAGGTGCGCGAGCTGCGCCCGTTCTTCGAGCTCTGGAACGATGCGCTGCAGCGTCTCGCGCCTTCGGGCGTGGCCAATCCGCGCATCGGCCTGCTCACGGCCGGCACGGTACACGAGACCTGGTTCGAGCACCTGTTCCTGTCGCGCGAGCTGGGGTTGGTGCTGGTCGAGGGCGCGGACCTCACCGCGCGAGACGGGCGGGTGTTCCTGAAGACCTTGAAGGGCCTGCAACGGGTCGACGTGCTGCTGCGGCGCGTCGAGGGACGGCTGGTCGATCCGCTTGAGCTGACGCCCGACAGCGTGCTCGGCGTGGCCGGCCTGCTCGACGCGATGCGCGCCGACGGGGTGCGCGTCGCGAACGACCCCGGCAGCCACCTCACTGAGGCGCCCGCGCTCGCAGCCTTCCTGCCCATGCTCGCCGAACGCCTGCTCGGCGAGGCGCTGCTGCTCGAGAGCGTGCCGACGCTCTGGCTCGGTGAGCCGGATGCCCTGCGCACCGTGCTCGCCGATCCGACGCGCTGGTTGATCCGCCCCGCGCTTGATGGCGCCGCGCCAGCGATCGCGGCGGCTGAACTGTCGGACGCGGCGCTGCTCGGCCTGCTCGATCGCGTGCGCGCAACTCCGCGGGCCTTTGCGGCGACGCGCGCGATCCAACCCTCGGCGGCACCGGCGCTTGGCGAGGGCGGGCTTGCGCCGAAGCCGATCGTGCTGCGCCTGTTCATGCTCGCCGACGGATCCGGCGCCTGGCGCACGATGCCGGGCGGGCTCGCGCGCGTGATCGAGGAGGCGGATCGGCTGGCGGGTCGGCTGCCGCGCCGAGGCGTGGCGAAGGACGTCTGGGTGCTGAGCGGCGCGGAGGGAGAGATCGGCGGCATGCCACTTGTACCGCTCGGACCGCTGGCGATCCGCCGCACCGCTGCCGAGCTGCCGAGCCGCGCCGCCGACGATCTCTACTGGCTGGGCCGGCAGGTGGAGCGGATCGAGAACGCCGCCCGCCTTGTCCGCGCGATGCTCGCACGGCTCACGCGCGGCTGGCTGCTGCCGCACGACATCGTCGAGCTGCGCACGCTCGCGCACTGCCTGTCCGAGGCCGGCGTGATCAGCGAAGAAGCAGCCGCACTGCCTCCGGACGGCCAGGCAATGCCGCGCGCGCTGATGGATGCTTGCCGGCGTCAGCGACCCCTCATGCTGATGTTCGACCGGGTGTTCCGGCTCGCGCGCGCGGTCCGCGATCGGCTCACCGGCGACATGTGGGCAACGATCGCGCATCTCTCGGCCGAGGCGCGCGAGGCGACTGCTGCCGGCGCACGCGACTTCGACGCGCTCGCCCCCGCGACCGCCGCGATCATCCGTTTCTCGGCCGGCGTGTCCGGGATCGCCGCGGAGAACATGGTGCGCGGCGGAGGCTGGATCTTCCTCGATCTTGGTCGTCGCATCGAGCGCGCGGCCCATACCGCGCGTGATCTTGCCCACGCGCTGGATCAGCCCTTGCAGCGCGTGGAGGCAGGGCTGCGGCTCGCGCTCGAACTCTGCGACAGCGTGATCACCTATCGCAGCCGCTATCTCACGGTGCTTCAGTCCAGCCCGGTGCTCGACCTGGTGCTGGCCGACCCCTCGAATCCACGTGCGATCGCCTATCAGCTCTACCATGTCGAACGGCGTCTGGCCGAGGTCGGGGGGGCACCGGAAGGCGACCTCGCGATGGTCGCCGGACGCCTGCGCGCCGAGGTGGAGGCCATGGTGGAGCGTGTCGCCTCGGCCGAGGAGCCGGCACTCGAGGCCATCATCCTGCCGACCAACCTGCGCGAGTTCGCCGCCGCCATCGCTGCGCTCTCGGATGCGATCGCGCGGCGCTACTTCTCCCACGTTCCGGCCACCCAGTCGCTCGGCTTCGGCGACGAGGAGCAGGTGGAGGGATGAGGTACCGCGTCAGTCACGTCACGACCTATCTCTACGGCGAGGCAGTCGATCTCGCTGCGCATCTGCTGCACCTGACCCCACGACCGCTGCCGGGGCAGCATGTCATCGCATCCTCGCTCGTCGCCGAGCCGCGGCACGGGCGATCCGCAAGCGCGGTTGATTATTTTGGAAACCATACGACATGGCTGTTCATGGTCGAGCCGCATGCCGAGTTCCGCGTCAGCCTCACCGCCGAGGTGGAGGCGTCGTTCGCACCGCCTCCGCCTGCCGGCATCACGCCGCCCTGGGAATGCGTGCGTGACGCGGCCGCACGCGGCGGACCGGACGCCTGGTGCGCCGCCGAGTTCGTCTTCGGCACGGCGATGGCGCCGGGTGACCCCGCCGTCGGAGCCTATGTCGCGCCGTCCTTCCCGCCCGGCAGGCCCGTGCTGGAGGCGCTGCTGGAGCTGAACGCCCGCATCTGCAACGACTTCATCTTCCGCACCGGTGTGACCACACTGTCAACGCCGGTGACGCAGGTGCTGCTCAGCCGCGCGGGTGTATGCCAGGACTTCGCACATCTGATGATCGCAGGGCTGCGCTGGCTTGGCCTGCCGGCGCGCTACGTCTCCGGCTACATCCGCACGCGCCCGCGCCACGGCGAGCACAAGCGGCGCGGCGCGGACCAGTCCCATGCCTGGGTGGGCTGCTGGCTTGGCCCCGAGCACGGCTGGGTCGATCTCGACCCCACCAACGATCTCGTGGTGCGCGACGAGCACGTCGTGCTTGGCTGGGGGCGCGACTACGCAGATGTCTCGCCGGTCCGTGGTGTGATCCTCGGTGGCGGGCGCCACGGGCTGACGGTCAGTGTCGATCTCGACCCGATCGAGGGCGCAGCGCTTCCGTAGCGGCCGTGCTGGCTCAGTCGACGACAACGATCTGGTGCGGATCGAGCGTGAGCCAGACCGATTGGCCGACCTCGTGCACCTGTGCCGGCGGGGCGCTGACGCGGAGCTCGATCGCGCTGTCGCGTGGGCGTAGGACGTAGTCCCAGGTCTCGCCGAGATAGACCCGGCGCATCACCTCGGCGGGGAGCACGGCATGGCCGTTCGGGTCCAGGGGCGACGTCTCACGGATCGCCATGCTCTGCGGCCGCACCGACAGCAGCACCGCGCCGTCACTGCGTTCGAGTGGCACGGCCAGGCGCGAGGCCGCGATCGCCACCGTGTCAAACACGATCTCGCCGTTCGCCAGCCGCGCCTCGATCAGGTTGGTACGGCCGATGAAGCCGGCGACGAAGCGCGTGCGCGGGCGGGTATACAGCAGGTGCGGCGCGTCCACCTGCTCGATCCGGCCGGCGTTCATCACCGCGATCCGGTCGGAGGTTGCCATCGCCTCGGCCTGGTCATGCGTGACATAGACCGTGGTGATGCGGAACTCGTCGTGCAGGCGGCGGATCTCGAAGCGCATCTCCTCGCGCAGGTTCGCATCGAGATTCGACAGTGGCTCGTCCAGCAGCATCACCGCCGGCTCCACCACGATCGCGCGGGCCAGCGCCACGCGCTGCTGCTGCCCGCCCGACAGCTCCGAGGGATAGCGGCCGGCGAGATGGCGCATCTGCACGACGTCGAGGATCGACTCGACCCGGTTGCGGATCTCGGCCTTCGGCAGCTTGCGCAGTTCGAGCCCGAAGGCGACGTTCTCGGCCACGGTCATGTTCGGCCAGATCGCGTAGCTCTGGAAGATCATCGACATGCCGCGGCGCTCGGGCGGCAGGACCGAACCCGGTGCCGAGAGCACCTTCCCGTCGATCTCGATCGTGCCGGCATCGGGGGGGATGAAGCCCGCGATCATCCGCAGCGTCGTCGTCTTGCCGCAGCCCGAGGGGCCGAGCAGCGAGACGAACTCGCCCTCTTCGAGGGTCAGGTCGATCGCATCCACGACGGTCAGCCGGCCATAGACCTTGGTCAGACCGTTCAGGATCAGTCGCGGCACGCTCAGCCCCTCCGCAACATGAAGTCGCGCCCGAGCAGCTTCATGCCGACACCGACGAAGGCCATGGTGATCACCAGCAGGATGCCGCCGAAGGCCGCAAGCACCTCGAAATTACCGGCCTCGCTCATGTCGTAGAGCAGCACCGCCATGGTGCGCGTGCGCGGGCCGACCAGGAAGATCGCGGCGGAGAGTTCCCGCGAGGCGACGATGAACACGATCAGCCAGCCGCCAAGCAGTGCCTTGCGCACCAGTGGTGTGGTGATCCGCCAGACCGCGTGCAGCCGTCCACTGCCCAGGATGCGCGCAGCCTCCTCCATCTCCGGGTGCACCGCGCGGATTGCGGCCGCGGAGTTCGCATAGGCAATCGGCAGGAAACGTGCGGCGAAGGCGAGGATGATCAGCGCCGCCGTGCCGTAGAGGGCGAGCGGCGGCGCGGCATAGGCGGCGTAGAAGCCGATCGCCATGACGATGCCGGGGATCACGAACGGCGCCATCGCGACGAAGGCAAGCGCATCGCCGAACCGCACCAGGCGGCGGTTGACGATGTAGGCGATCAGCAGTGCGAGCACGACCGCCAGGCTCGCCGCTGCCGCCGAGAACCACACCGTGTTCCACACCGACTGCATCGCCATCTCGTGCTCGAAGATCAGCAGCCGGTAGTTCGCCAGGGTGAGATTGTCGAGCGCGAAGCCGCGGCCCCACGCCTTGGCAAAGGAGGCCTGGACGAGCACGAACAGCGGCATCGCCACCGCGAGCAGACCAACGCCGGCGCACCAGGCGAACAGCACCCAGCGCCAGGGGCCGAGCTGGATCGGCCGGCGCTCTCCGCCCTTGCCGGTCTGCGACACGAATCCCTTGCGTGCGAGCACGAGCTTCTGCACGGCGATCAATCCGGCGGTGATCATCAGCAGCGGCATGGCATAGGCGGCCGCGACCTCGACGCGCACGGGCCACTCGAAGAACTGCCAGAGCTGGGTCGTGACGACGTTGAGGCGTGCCGGGATGCCGAGGATGGCCGGCACGCCGAACAGCGAGATCGCCTCGAGGAACACCAGAATGAACCCACCCAGGATCGCAGGCAGCACGAGCGGGATCGAGATACGCCGCATCGCCGTCCACGTGCCCGCGCCGAGAATGTTCGCCGCGTCCTCCATCTCGGATGAGACCAGGTCGAGCGCAGCCTTGACGAAGATGAACACCAGCGGGAACGAGTTCAGTGCGATGACGAGCGTGATGCCCTCGAACGAGAAGATGTTGAACAGTGGTGCTTCGGAGCCGGTCAGCGCGCGCCAGTACAGGTTGACGAAGCCGGAGTTGGGGCCCGCGAGCAGGATCCAGCCGATCGCGCTGAGGTAGGGCGGCAGAATGAACGCACCGAGCACGGTCGCCCAGGTCAGGCCCTTGCCCGGCATGTCTGTGCGCGACACTGCCCAGGCCATCGGCACCGCCAGGATCACGGCCAGTGTCGCCGAGGCAAGCCCCAGCAGCAGCGAATTCACCAGCGCGTTGATGTAGCGCTCGCGCCCATAGGCGAAGGCGTAGTTCGCGAGCGTGAAGGCCCCCGTGCGTTGCTCCTCGAAGCTGACAATGAACAGCTTCGCCAGCGGGAATGCGACCAGGAACAGCAGCACGCCGATCAGCACGATCCACAGCAGCATGACCGGCTCGACGTTGCGCAGCCGGCCACGCATGGTGATTCGCGACGGTACTGCTGTGCCGCCCGCCATCCTGGCGGAGAGGGCTCCACTGTCAGCCATGATCGTCAGAGCAGGGCGCCAGCCGCGGCGGCCCTGCCGCGTGACACGGCCGCCGCATGGTCCTCACGTCGCCCTCACACGCCGAAGATGTCGCGCCAGATCTCGCGGACCTCGGGAATGCCCTTCTCGACCTCCTCGGCCGTCGGTGTCATCGCGACGAACTGGTCGAGCGCCTTGGCACCATCGGGGGCCGGCACCTCCGGCCGGAGCGACTCGCCGAAGTACCTGCGGACCGTCTGCGAGTAGGTCGTTCCGGCAAAATACTCCATGAACAGCTTCGCCGCGTTCGGGTTCGGCGCAGTCTTCAGGGCCCCGCTCGGCGCGGGGACCATCAGCGTCCCATCGGTCGGGTAGATCAGTGCCAGCGGATTGCCGCGCGAGATGCTGAGCAGCGACGTCGCCGACGGCATTCCGACGCCGATCGTCCGCTCGCCCGAATTCAGCACGGTGACGGGATCGGCCGCGGAGCGCCCGATCTGCGGCTTGTTGCGCTCGAACGCCTTCAGGTAGTCGAGGCCGTACATCTTGCGCATCATGACGGCCCAGGAACCAATCGCGCCACTGAAGCCTGGGTGGCCGATCGAGAGCTGGTCCTTCCATTTCGGATCGAGGATGTCCTGCCAGGATTTTGGCGCCTCGGCCTCGGTGACGCGGTCGGTGCGGCGCCCAAGCATGTAGAGCGCGAGGTAGGTGACCTGGAACATCCCGTCCGGATCGCTGAGGTCGCGCACCACCTTCAACATCCCTTCAGCGTTGCGCGGCCGGTACTCCAGCAGATGGCCCTCGCGCTTGAGGAACGTCAGGTGGCTCTGGTCGACCGAACTGAACACGTCGCATTGCTGCACGCGCGCGCGCATGTCCTGCGAGAGGCGCTGGAACGCGACCTGCGAGGTGCTGCGCACGACATTCACCCGTACGCCCGGATAGCGTTCGGTGAAGGCGCGGCCGATCGCCTCGGACGGCTCGGCCTGCATCTGGCCCGTGTACCAGGTCAGCTGCCCCTCGCGCTGTGCGGCGGCGTAGAGGTCGCGCTCGTGTGCCGGCATGTCCTGTGCGGCCACATGCCGGGACGGAAGAATCGCGGCAGCGCCGACCCCGGCGGCACCGGCGAGAAGGCCTCGCTTGGTCAGTCCGTTCATGATGTCGGTTCCTCCCGTTTCTGGGCGCCTGTGCGCTCTGAGCGACACGTTGCCAGCGAGCAGCATGGGTGTAAACTGTAAACACTGCGACGTGACGTGCCGGACGCAACGGAGCAGATTGCCGCAGCGCAGCCGCGGCGTCGTGCCGCGGACGCACGAAGGGAGGACGGCGAATGGATCTGCTCGACCGGATCGGCGTGGATGTTGGTCGCCGGCTGAGGCTCGAGGATGCGATCGAGTGGGCGGCGAAGAACGGCGTGCGCTACATCGACATCCAGCTCGACACCGGGGCGAACGCGGTCAACACCTTCGATGATGCGCGTGCGCGCGGCATCCGCGCGGCACTCGAGAAGCACGGCGTGCATCTTGGCCTGCATACGCTGTCCGCCGTCAACGTGGCCGAGTACTCGCCATTCCTCTCCGAGGCGGTCGACACGTACATGAAGGCCTATATCGACGCAGCACCCCGGCTCGGCGCCCAGTCGATCGTCGTGCATGCCGGCTACCATTTCACCGCCGATGTGACGATGCGCATGGAGGCGGGGCTCGAGCGGCTCAAGCGCATGGTCGCCTATGCCGAGACCAGGGGCGCGTTGCTGCTGCTGGAGAACCTCAACACGGAGCCCGCCGACGCCGAAGTGCACTACCTCGCCCACACGGTTGAGGAGTGGCGCAGCTACTACGAGGCCATCGACAGCCCCGCCTTCGCGCTGTCCTTCACCGCCAATCACGCGCATCTCCTGCCCGAGGGGGTCGAGGGCTTTGTTGCCGCGATCCCGATGCACCGCGTGGTCGAGGTCCGGCTCGCCGACTGCTTCCGCAACGGCCACGAGCAGCATCTCGTGCCCGGCGAGGGCGACTTCGATTTCGGCGCGATGTTCAGGCTGATCGAGGACACCGGTTTCAAGGGCCACTACATGAACGCGTTCGGCACGCTGGACGACATGCAGGCCTCGCGCGCCCGCCTGGTCACGCTTGCGCGTGCCGCCGGCGTCACGACCTGACATCCTTGGCCGAGGCACCCCTTCCGGCGGCAGACCGAAAACCCTTGCCGGCACACCGGCGAACGTGCACGCTGCCTGCATCGTTCCGCGGAGGTGCAGATGCCCGAGAGCCTGCTCGATCGTCTGCTGGGGCGGTTTGCGCGGACCGCCGCGCGCGTGAAGGCGTGGCACCGCTGGCCCTACTTCATCGGCGTCGCGATGATTGTCGGCCATCGCGTCAATATGAGGCGCGAGAACCTCACGGACACCGAGGTATCTCCGCCGGCGGTGCCACCGCCTGACGGGGTCGACGTGCGCGGCATGCGTACCGCCGACGGCAGCTACAATGATCTCGCCAAACCCTGGATGGGCATGACCGGGGCGCGGTTCGGCCGGAACATGCCGCTGGCCGAGACCTTCGGCGAACGCCCGCCGCGGCTCTACGAGCCGAGCCCGCGCCTGGTCAGCAACCGGCTGCTCGCGCGCCGTGACTTCGTGCCGGTGCCGCATCTCAATCTGCTCGCCGCGGCGTGGATCCAGTTCATGGTGCATGACTGGCTCAGTCACGGCTCGAACGACAGGGCGGCGCAACCGTGGGACGTTCCGCTGCCGGAAGGCGACAGCTGGATCGACGGCAAGATGACCGTGCTGCCGACCGACCCCGACCCGCGCCGACCGGGCGATCAAGGCCGCCCTGACGCCTTCACCAATGTCGAGACCTCGTGGTGGGACGGCTCGCAGGTCTACGGCTCGACGCTCGAGCGGCTGCTGCTGGTCCGGACCGACCCGGCGACCGGCAAACTGCGCGAGGACGGCAAGCTCGGTCTCCGGGAGAACGGCGCGCTGCCGCTCGAGAACCGCACGATCCGCGGCAAGCCAAGTCCGCGCCTGGAGCTCGCCGGCGTGAACGGCAACTGGTGGATCGCGCTCTCGGTGCTGCACCGGCTGTTCGCGCACGAGCACAACGCGATCGTCGACCGGCTGCGGATCGACTTCCCGGACGCCTCGGGCGAGTGGCTGTTCCAGAAGGCGCGCCTGGTGAACGCCGCGCTGATGGCCAAAATCCACACCGTCGAGTGGACGCCGGCGCTGATGAACTCCCATGCAGGCCGCACCGTCATGCGCGGCAATTTCTGGGGCATTATGGGCGAGACCTTCACCAACGCCTATGGCCGGATCGGGTCGGGGGAGATCCTCTCGGGCATTCCCGGCTCCCCCCAGGGTCATCACAGCGCGCCCTACGCGATGACCGAGGAATTCGCCGCGGTCTATCGGCTGCATTCACTGATCCCCGACGAGATCTCGTTCCGCCGACATTCGAATGACGAGGAGATTCTGCGGCTCGATCTGCCGAAGGTGGCGGGCGGCGAGGTGTGCGACGTCTATGACGCCGTGTCGTTCGACGACGTGGTCTACTCCCTCGGGACCAGCAACCCGGGCGCGCTGGTGCTGCACAACTTCCCCAACGCGCTGCGCCAGCTCGACCGGCTGGACAGCCAGGGGGTGCATTTCGACCTCGCCGCGATCGACATCCTGCGCGACCGCGAGCGCGGCGTGCCGCGCTACTGCGCCTTCCGCCGCCACATCGATGCGCATGTGCCGACCAGCTTCGAGGAGCTGACGGACGATCCCGAATGGCAGCGCGAGCTGCGCGAGGTCTACAACGGCAGGATCGAGGACGTGGACCTTCTTGTCGGCACGCTCGCCGAGGCGAAGTCGGCGAAGCACGGGACCCCGCCAGGCTTCGGCTTCTCCGACACGGCGTTCCGCATCTTCATCCTGATGGCCTCACGCCGGCTGAAGAGCGACCGCTTTTTCACCGACGACTTCCGCCCCGAGATCTACACGCCGGCAGGCTTCGCCTGGGTTCAGGAGAACTCGCTGCGCACCGTGCTCGAGCGCCATTGCGGTGCGCTGCGGCGGCATTTCGGCGATGCCCGGAACGCCTTCTTCCCATGGACGAAGGCAGGGGGTTGACCGATGGCGCGCGCGATCCGCGTCCCCCTTGTGGTGGACCTGCTGATCGCGGAGGACGCTGACGCGATCCGTACGCTTGCGGCCGAAGCCCGTCTGGACCGCGGCGTGCCGGTCCGCACGCCGTTCCTGAACCGAATGATCGCGCGTCGGGTCTCCGATGTGCTCCAGGTGGAGGGCCGACCGCTGCCCTCGGCCGCGCCGCGGGACGCTCCGGGTCGGGCCGCCGCGCGCGATGCGCTGGAAGCGCGGCTGCAAGAACACACCGTTGACGAGGCGCATCGCGATGCGTTGGCGGCCTATGTCGGAGGTCGCGATTCGCGTCCGCTCGGCCCGCTCGTGCAGGAGACGATCGGTCGCCTGTTCGTCGCCGAGTTCCGCGCCACCGACGAGACCTGGCAGGCGGCACGCCTGCTCGATGAGGCAGCGCGCACGCTCAACCCGATCCGCCGGCTGATCTGGGGCTTCACGGGAAGCGTGAACGACGCGCGGCGGCTGCTCGCCCGGCAGTTCGCCGGCGACCCGGCGGCGCTGCACGCCGTCGCGATCGCCGTGCACAACCTGGTCGTGTCGTTCGAGCGCATGCGCGCCCTTGGCGCAGCGCCGGGCGGGGTGGTCCGTTACACGCCGCAGGAGGCCGCCTCGCTCTGCCTCGCTGCGCCTCCGCGCGTCCTGCGCCACGCGACCGCGCGCGGGGCGACAGCGCGGGGCGAGTTCCGTCCCGGCACCCTGGTGGTGTTCGGGCTTGAAGCCGCGCGGGCGCGCACGCTGGCCCACGATGTCGCCTTCCTGACGGCGAACTGGAGCCGCTGCCCCGCGCATGGCTGGGTGCCTGCGCTGCTGGCTTCCGTCTGGCAGCGCGCCGCCGAGACGGCACGGCCATGACACCTGATCCGATCTTCACCCCGCTCGCCTTCCGCAGCCTGACAGTGAAGAACCGCGTCTTCCGCTCGTCGATCTCGGGCCGGTTCGACAACGAGGACGGCTCGCTCACCCAGACCCGCATCAACTGGGAGTGCCGCTTCGCCAAGGGTGGCGTCGGCGCGATCATCTCCTCCTACGTGCCGGTGCGGATGGACGGGCGGATCATCGCCGGCTATGCGACCATCCACCGCGACGACTTCATCCCGCTCTGGCGCAAGCTCGGCGAGGCGGTGCGCAGCTTCGACTGCCGATTCATCCTCCAGCTTAGCCATTCCGGGCGGCAGATGGACCTGCCCGGCGTGCACAACCAGCATCGCCCCACGCCGGCGCCGACAAGCGCCAAGGAGCCGCTGCACGGTTTCCTCTGCCGCGCCATGGGCACGGCAGAGATCGAAGGGATGATCGCGGACTTCGCACGCGGTGCCTGGCGGGCGCGCGAGGCGGGGCTCGACGGCGTCGAGCTGCACGCGGCGAACGGCTACCTGTTCACGCAGTTCCTCAGTTCGGCGATCAACGACCGCACCGACCTCTATGGCGGTTCGCTCGCCAACCGCGCGCGGTTCCTGCTTGACGTGATCCGCGCGATCCGGAGCGCGTGCGGGCGCGACTTCCACCTGCAGGTGAAGCTCAGCGCGGTCGACCACAACGACTTCCTTGTCCCATGGACGGCCAAGGGCAACACGCTTGCGGATACAATCGAGGTCGCGCGCTGGTGCGAGTCGGTCGGGGCGGATGCAATCCATGTCTCCAGCGGCTCGGCGTTTCCGCATCCGCTGAACCCGCCGGGGCCGATGCCGCTGGAGGTGCTGGCCGTGACCTACGACGCGATGGTCTCGGCGGGGCTGCACGGGTTCCGCAACCTGGCGGTGTTCCGGAGCCCGCTCCTGCGCCCGCTGTTCCGTTTCCTCTGGGACCGCAAGCGCCGCGGCCGGCCGATCGAGGGGGTGGGGATCGACGAGGCGCGCGCGATCACGCAAGCGGTCGGCATCCCGGTGATCAGCACGGGCGGGTACCAGACGGCTTCGGTGGTGCGGGGCGGGATCGCGAGCGGTGCCTTCGACGGCGTGGCGATCGCGCGGCCGCTGATCGCCAACCCCGACCTGCCGAAGCAATGGGCCTCCGGGCGCGACCTGCCGGAGATCCCTTGCACCTACTGCAACAAGTGTCTCGCGAACGCGCCGAAGAATCCCCTTGGCTGCTACGAGCAGGCCCGTTTCCCCGACCGCGAGGCGATGCTTGCGGCGATCACGGCGATCTACCGCGCGCGCCCCGAACTGCGCGCCCCCGCAGCGGACGAGGTCTAGGTGGGCGCGCCCGTGACTGCTGTCGAGGCCGCGCGGGCCGACCGCCGCTGGTTGACCGTGCCGCTGACGCTGCTGATCGTGCTGGCGCTCGTCCTCGGCCTCGTCGTGCTCGCCGTCGGCGCGGTGGTGCTGCACCGCTACGCCGGCGAGTCCACGCCACACTTCGCCGACGATGTGCGCCATTTCCGCTATGGCTCGATCGGCGCGGACCGGTCGAGCGGGCTTCCCTATCGCGTCTGGCAGGAACTCCCGGCGCTCTTCCCCGCGGTGTTCCGGCCCGCGCTGGAGCGCGGCGACGGCGCCTATGCCGCGTTCGGCTTCCTTTACGAACGCAACCCGGACGGCACGCCGTTCGACCTGCCGATCGGTATCTCGCGCCGGCGCGTCAACGGCGTCGACCTTGTCTGGTTCAACTGCGCGGTCTGCCATGCCGGAACCTGGCGGCACGAAGGTGGAGAGCGCGTGATCGTCGACGGCATGCCGTCCAACACGCTCGACCTGCACGCATTCATCCGTTTCCTGCTCGCCGCGGCCAATGACGACCGGCTGAACCCAGGACCGCTGCTCGCGCGCATCGAGGCGAACCAGGGGCGGTTCGGCCTCATTGAGCGTGTACTCTGGCGCCATGTGGTGCTGCCGCGCGTGCGCGGCGAGCTGCTCCTGCGGCGGATCCGCCTCGATCCGCTGCTGGCCGTGCAGCCGTTCTGGGGCCCCGGTCGCGTCGACACCTTCAACCCCTACAAGCTAATCCAGTTCTCGCTACCCTTCAGCGCGCTGGATCCCGGCGAGCGGATCGGCACGGCGGACTTCCCTTCGATTTTCCTCCAGCGCCCGCGCGAGGGGATGCAGCTGCACTGGGACGGCAACAACACGAGTCTGCACGAGCGCAATCTCTCCGCCGCGGTCGGCGCCGGGCTTGATCTGGCGACCGCGACTGCCGCCGACCGCGCTGCGATCCGCCGCGTGGCACGCTGGCTGCTCGATCTCCGCCCCCCGCCCAGCCCCATGCGCGACAGTGTCGACGCGGCGGCGGTGGCGCGCGGCCGCGACACCTACATGCGCGACTGCGCGTCCTGCCACGGCTACCAGGACGGCGAGCGCTACGTGTTCGAGGGTGAGCGTCTGGGTCACGTCGAACCGATCGAGCGCATCGGTACCGATCGCGCGCGGCTCGACTCCTACACGCCGGACTTCATGCGCCAGCAGCGCGAACACCTGGGCTTCTCGCGCTTCACGAAGACGGACGGCTATGCGAACCAGCCGCTGGATGGGCTCTGGTTGCGCGGTCCGTATCTGCACAACGGCTCGGTGCCCACGCTCGCCGATCTGCTCGATTCGGCCGATGCGCGGCCGCGCGCGTTCCTGCGCGGCGACGACACGCTGGACGAGGCGCGCGGTGGGTTCCGCTCGCCGCCCTGCACACCCGGCGACGCGGCATCCGCGGGCCGGTTCTGCCTCGACACGACCCGGCCGGGCAACAGCAATGCCGGCCACGACTACGGCACCGGCCTGAGCGAGGCGGAGAAGAACGACCTGCTCGCCTACCTACGGACGTTCTGACGGAGGTTCGGACGCATGGACCAGACCCTCAGCCTCGGCTGGACGCAGGCGGAGGCGCGCTCGCGCAGAACGGCGTACCAGCGTGTGTTGGCGTCGAACCTGGTTCTCCAGGCCGCCATCGCCCTGTTCGCGATCCTGTTCCCGGCGACCCTCTCGCATCTGGTCGGGCTGCCCGCAGCCTACCCCTCCAGCTGGATGCGCGCCTGGGGCGCGATGCTGCTGCTCGCGACACTGCTCTACCTGCCCGGGTATTTCGACCCTGTCCGCGTGCGCTGGCCGAACGTGATTGGCATCGTGGGGCGCGCCGGGATGGCGCTGCTGTTCCTGCTGATCGCACTCTGCGCCGGGCTGCGCGGGTTCCTCTGGCTCGCCCTGCTCGATGGGGCGTTCGCGGCGGCCCTCGTCCTCACCTATTTCCGCCTGTTCCGCGCCGAGCTGATGAGCCGGCCATAGCCTCAGCGCCCATCGAGCGCGGCCAGGGCGGAGCGGCGAAAGCGCACGGCGTCGGCGTCCGGCTCGACATGGGCGGCCAGCCGCTCGACCAGATCCTGCGCCGAGCCGGCTGCGCCGGCCTCCTTGCGCACCAGTACCCGCGCGATCGGGCCGAGATGGAACGCGAGCGCCGCTTCGACCGCGGCGATTGCCGCGGAATCGGGCGCGAACCCCGTCGCAGCGAGGGTCGGAACCCGGGAGCCCGCACGGCTACCGGTGCCGGTCGCGAGCAGTGCGCGGTTGCGGCGGAGGAACTCGGCCCGCTCATGCGGGTCCTCGATCATGCCGACGCAGGCGCCAAGCAGGTCCTGCGGCGTCGCCGCACCGGCCGCGGCTCGGCGCAGCAGAGTGTCGGCGATCGGGCCGATCTGCTGCACCAGGTCCTCCCGCAGCCGCGCCAGCAGCGCCGGTTCGAACCGGTCCACGGCACCCGTACCGAGACTGCCGACGTGCGACCCGAGACAGCCGCCTGGTTCGGTCATCGGCCGGACGATCGTCTCCGCCTCGGCGCGGAACCCTCCGGTGAGCGCGGCGCGCAGGGCGTCACGGAACTGCGCCGCGCTGTCGAAGCGATGCTCGGGCGTCTTGGCGAGCCCGCGCGCGAGTACCGGCGCGAGGGCGGTCCTGGCGAGCGGGCCGAGCTCCACCGGGTCGGGGCTGGTGAGCCGCAGCAGCGTCTCGGGCAGCGAGGTGCCGGCGAAGGGTGCGCGGCCGACCAGAATCTCGAAGACAATCGCGGCGGCCGCGAAGAGGTCGACGCGATGGTCGACCGCGCGCCCCAGCGCCTGCTCGGGTGCCATGTAGCCGGGCGTGCCGATCATCGCGCCGGTGCCGGTAAGCGCGGAAAGATCAACCCGCGCGATGCCGAAATCGGCGAGCTTCGCCGCCCCCGAGGGGGTGATCATGATGTTGCCGGGCTTGACGTCGCGGTGCACCACGCCGGTGGCGTGGGCCGCGCCGAGTCCGTCGAGCACCTCCAGCATCGCCGCGACCAGCCGGGGCGTGATCGCGGCGCGGTTGGCGGCACTCTCGCGCAGCAGCCGCCCGAGCGTGGTGCCCTCGACGAATTCCATGACGATGTAGGGCGCCTCGGGATCGTCGGCGAAGTCGTACACCGCAACGATCGCGGGATGGGAACACCGCCCCGCCGCGCGCACCTCCGTGCGGAAGCGCTCCAGGAAGGCATCGCGCGCCGCGTCGTCGAGCATGCCGGTGCGCATCACCTTGATCGCGACGCTGCGGTCGATCGCCGGGTCATGCGCGCGCCAGACCACGCCCATCGCACCCGCGCCGAGCCGCTCGATCGGGAGGTAGCGGCCGAGCCGCGCCGGCAGCTCGGCCGGACGCACGATGGTCTCGGGATAGTCAGGCATCGTGCTCAGGCACCGAGCATGCGCATCGCCTGGTCGAGGCTTCGGCGCATGCGCGTGAAGGCGCGACCGAGCTCACCGATCTCGTCGCGTCCGCCGCCGGCGAACTCGGGCGCGTCCGCCTTGCCCAGGCTGACATCGGTGGCAAGGCGCGAGATGCGCACGACGGGCCGGACGACGGTCAGATGCAGCAGCACGTTGAGCACGATCATCACGCCCGCGAACACGGCGGCCAGCAGTGCCATCGCGGCATGCAGGTTGCGCTGCGCCGTCTCCAGCGCCAGCGCCATCGGCACAGAAACGATCTGTGCGGCGACCGTCTCACCGAGGGTCCAGCCGAAGCCGTTGTTGCTGCCGTACTGCGCCAGCAGCGCCGGCGGGGCTCGGTCCGGCGTCGAGTGGCAAGTGAGGCACGCCTCGCTCGAGACAGTGATGGGCCGCGCGAGCGTCAGGACGGGACCCGTCGGCGTCTCGCGCTCGCCGATCAGCTCGGCGACCCCGCGGCGGTTGCGGAAGGCGTGAATGAAGTCCGCCTCCCAGTCGGTCGCACGGTCGGTCGGGTTGGTTGGGTTGAGCGCCGCCTCCTTGTAGGTGAAGTCGGGGTAACGCTCGGTCAACGCCTTGAAGTTGGTCTGCGCGGCGTAGGACGGCACGGTCATCGGCTCGAAATGGTCGCGCGGCGCCGTCGCGAGCGCCGGGCCGACACGCTGGGATGTGTAGGTGCGGACCGCATTGGCCGCCGCCATCATGATGCGGGCGTTCTGCAGCACCTCGTCCCGAGCGGAGGCAACGAACTGCCGCTCCAGCGCGACCCAGGCGGCCGCGAAGCCGACCGCGAATACCGCCAGGATCGCGAGGTTGAACTTGAGCCGAAGTCCCATGGCGCAGCCTTCCGTCTCTCGGGTCGTGATCCTGACGCCAAATCGATAACCGAGGGTTTCCGACGGCCCGGTCCGCCCTGGGGGTCGGTCGCGTCGCCCCGTGGCGAGGCTTGTTGCCTGCGCCACGACACCACACGTAAGCTGGGCTCCGGGGCAAGGGCGGGCGCAAGCCGCAGACGACGCCCCGGGGAAGGGAGACCGTCCGGGTGAAGAAGGACACGCCGATCCTCGAATCAGCGCAGGTGTCGCTGCGCTTCGGCGGCGTGCGCGCACTGACGGATGTGTCCTTCTCGGTCGAGCGGGGCGAGCTCTTCTCGATCATCGGCCCGAACGGTGCGGGCAAGACCTCCATGGTGAACTGCGTCTCGGGCCGCTACCGCCCGACCGAGGGGCGGGTGCTGTTCGAGGGCCGCGACATCACCGCGATGAGGCCCAACCACCGCGCGGATCTGGGCATCGGCCGCACCTTCCAGAACCTCGCCCTGTTCGGGCACATGTCCGTGCTCGACAACATCCTGGTCGGCCGGCACCACCTGCTGAAGAACAACTTCGTCACCGGGATGCTCTACTGGCTCGGCGGGGCGCAGACGGAGGAGCTCGCGCATCGGCGCGAGGTCGAGGACATCATCGACTTCCTCGAGATCCAGCACATCCGCAAGGCGCCGGCGGGCACGCTGCCCTACGGGCTGCGCAAGCGCGTCGAGCTCGCGCGCGCGATCGCGCTCAAGCCGAAGCTGATCCTGCTCGACGAGCCGATGGCGGGGATGAACCTCGAGGAGAAGGAGGACATGGCCCGCTACATCGTCGACCTCAACGAGGAGTGGGGGATGACGGTGATCATGATCGAGCACGACATGGGCGTGGTGATGGACATCAGCCACCGCGTGATGGTGCTCGACTTCGGCCGCAAGATCGCCGAGGGAACGCCCGAACACGTGATGGCGGACCCGCACGTGAAGCGCGCCTATCTGGGCGAGTCCGATGACGTGCCAGTGGCCGGCGACACCGAGACCGACACGGTCGCCTGACCGCTCATGGCCCTGCCCGACCTCGCCCGCCACGACACGCTGCCCAAGCTCCTCTCGCTGCACGCGCGCGAGCACGGGGCCGAGATCGCGCTCCGCGAGAAGGATTTCGGCATCTGGCGCTCGATCACCTGGGCCGACTACCACGAGCGGGTACGCGCCTTCGCGCTGGGACTCGCGAGCCTCGGGATCGGCAGGGGCGATGTGGTCGGGCTGATCGGTGACAACCGCCCGGACTGGGTGATGGGCGAGGTGGCGGCGCATGCGGCGGGCGCGATGTCGCTCGGCATCTATCGCGACGCGCTCGATGACGAGGTCGCCTATCTCCTCTCCTACGCCGAGGCAAAACTCGTCTTCGCCGAGGACGAGGAGCAGGTGGACAAGCTGCTCGCCCTCGGTGAGCGCGCGCCAAGCCTGCGCCACATCGTCTATTCCGATCCACGCGGGATGCGCAAGTACGACGATCCGCGGCTGATGGCGGTCTCGGCCCTCATCAAGCAGGGCGAGGACCTTCGCCTCGCCGAGCCTGACCGCTATGATCGGATGGTGGAGGCGACGCGCGGCGAGGACATCGCGATCCTCTGCACCACCTCCGGCACCACCGCGCGGCCCAAGCTCGCGATGCTGACCGCCAAGGCGCTGATCACCCACTGCGCCTGCTATCTGGGCGCCGATCCGAAGGGCCCGGACGACGAGTACGTCTCCGTCCTGCCGCTGCCCTGGATCATGGAGCAGGTCTATGTGATGGGCTGGGGCTTGCTCTCGCGCATGAAGGTGAACTTCGTCGAGGAGCCGGACACGATGATGGCCGATTTCCGCGAGATCGGCCCGACCTTCGTGCTGTTCGCGCCGCGGCTCTGGGAGGCGCTCGCGGCGGATGTGCGCGCGCGCGTGATGGAGTCGACGCGGCTGAAGCAGCGTCTTTATGAGTTCGGCATGAAGCAGGGTCTCGCCGCGCTCGAGAAGGGCGGGCGGTCGGCCTTGGCGGACGCGCTGCTGTTCCGCGCGCTGCGCGACCGGCTGGGCTTCTCGCGGCTGAGATCGGCGGCGACGGGAGGTGCGGCGCTCGGCCCCGACACGTTCCGCTTCTTCCAGGCCATGGGCGTGCCGTTGCGCCAGCTCTACGGCCAGACCGAGCTGCTCGGCGCCTACACCATCCACACCGCCGAGGACGTGGACTTCAACACCGTCGGCGTACCGTTCGACGCCTCCGTGGAGGTGAAGATCAACAACCCGGACGCCAACGGCGTTGGCGAGATCGTCACCCGCCATCCCAGCATGTTCGCCGGCTATTTCGGGAACGAGGAGGCGACGAAGGCGGATCTGCGCGACGGCTGGATGCACACCGGCGACGCGGGCTACTTCGACGCGAAGGGCCACCTGGTGGTGATCGACCGCATCAAGGACATCGCCACCACCGCGCGCGGCGACCGTTTCAGCCCGCAGTTCATCGAGAACAAGCTGAAGTTCAGCCCTTACGTGGCCGAGGCGGTGATCCTGGGCGATCAGCGCGACTACCTCGCGGCGATCATCTGCATCCGCTACCCGATCGTCTCCAAATGGGCCGAGCGCAACCGCATCGCCTTCACCACCTACAGCGACCTCGCCGCCAAGCCGCAGGTGGCGGAGATCCTGAAGCGCGAGATCGAGACAGTGAACGCCCAGATCCCCGAGGCGCACCGCATCCGCAAGGCGGTGCTGCTCTACAAGGAGCTGGATGCCGACGACGACGAGCTCACGCGCACACGCAAGGTGCGCCGCGGCGTGATCGCGCAGAAATACGGCGACATCATCGAGGCGATCTACGGCGACCGGCCCGAGATCCCGGTCGACACCGTGATCAAGTTCCAGGACGGCACGACCCAGCGCATCCGCACGACGCTGCGCGTCATCGAGCTTCTTCCCGCGCCGGCTGCCGCGCCCGCACCGGCCCACGCCGCATGAGGTCCGGATGAACTGGGAACTGCTGTTCCAGCTCACGCTCAACGGGCTGATCGTCGGCACGCTCTACGGCGTGGTCGCGATGAGCTTCGTGCTGATCTACAAGGCCTCGCAGGTGGTGAACTTCGCCCAGGGCGAGTTCCTGCTGGTCGGCGCCTGGGTGTGCTGGTGGCTGCTGACGGAATACCGCGTGCCCTTCCTCTGGGGCTTCCTGATCACGCTCGCCTTCATGACGCTGTTCGGCATCCTGATCCAGGTGGTCGTGCTGCGCCCGCTGATCGGCGAGCCGGTGATCAGCGTGATCATGGTGACGATCGGGCTCTCGATCTTCTTCCAGGCGCTGATGAAGTGGATGTTCGGCGTGTTCGCCCAACCCTTCCCGCCGATCTTCGAGACCCAGGTGGTGAGCGTGATGGGGCTCGATGTGCAGACCGTCTATCTGATGAGCCTCGTCATCAGCCTCGCGATCATGGGTGGTTTTGCCTGGTTCTTCACCGCCTCGAAGCACGGGCTGGCGATGCGCGCCACCGCCTTCGACCAGCAGGTGGCGCAGTCGCTCGGGATTTCCGTGCGGCAGGTGTTTGCGATGTCCTGGGCGATCTCGGCGGTGGTCTCGGCGGTCGCCGGCGTGGTGGTCGGCGTGGTGAACGGCGTCAGTTCCGCGCTCTCGTTCTACGGCATCAAGGTGTTCCCGGCCGTGATCCTGGGCGGGCTCGACTCCATCCTCGGCGCGGTGCTTGGCGGGATCATCGTCGGCGTGCTGGAGAACGTCGCGCACTTCTTCGACAGCACGCTGCTGAACTGGGGCAACATGTACCAGATCGCACCGTTCTACGTGCTGATCCTGATCCTGATGATCAAACCCTACGGACTGTTCGACACCAAGAACATCGAGCGGGTGTGAGGGGCGCGCACCATGGCCGCGATCGCGATGACCCCGTGCGGCGACTTCCGCCAGTCCTACCGCGAGGACACCACGATCTTCCCGACCCGGCTGTCACGCTGGTTCGCGATCGGGGGTGTTGGCCTGCTCTGCCTCGTGCCGCTGACGGGCGACCGCTACGTGCTGAGCCTGATGATCCAGATGGGCTATCTCGGCATCGCGGCGCTGGGGCTCAACATCCTGGTCGGGTTCACCGGCCAGATCTCGATCGGGCACTCGGCGTTCTTCGGCGTCGGCGCCTTCGCCTCGGCCTGGTTCGTCGAGCACGGCGTCCCTGTGCTCCTGGCGATCCCGCTCGCCGGCGTCGCCACCACCGCGGTGGGCATGGTGTTCGGCATCCCGGCCGCGCGGCTGAAGGGGCTCTATCTCGCGATCGCGACGCTGGCCGCGCAGTTCATCATCGAGGATTTCTTCGCCCGCGCACGCTGGTTCACCGGCGGTGTGGCCGGGCGCATCACCCAACCGCCCTCGCTGTTCGGCTTCGCCTTCGACAGCAACGAGACCTACTTCTACGTGGTGCTCGCCTGGGTCGTGCTGATGTTCATCGGTGCGGCCAACCTGATGCGCTCGCGCGACGGCCGCGCCCTGGTCGCGGTGCGCGACCACTATCTCTCGGCCGAGATCATGGGCATCAACCTCACCTACTACCGCACGCTGTCGTTCGGCATCTCATCGTTCTTCGCCGGCATCGGCGGCGCCCTCTACGCCCACTACATCCTGTTCGTCTCGGTCGAGGCCTTCACCATCCTGTTCTCGATCCAGTTCCTCGGCATGATCATCATCGGGGGCCTGGGCAGCGTGATGGGCTCGATGATGGGCGCGGTGTTCATGGTGATGCTGCCGGAGGTGGTGCAGTGGTTCGCCGATGCCGTGGCGGGCGGGATGATCGACCGGGCGCTCGGGCTCGGCAACGCGGTCAGCTTCCTGCGCGAGATGGTGATCGGGGCTGCGATCATCCTGTTCCTGATCTTCGAGCCGGACGGGCTCGCGCATCGATGGAGGCTGATCAAGGCGTACTGGAAGCTGTATCCTTTCTCGCACTGAGGGGCGGCGAACGGCCCCGATGGAAACGTCTAGGAGGTCAAGGATGATGATGTTTCGTTCCATGCTTCTGGCCGCGGCCGCCGCGGTCGGGTTCGCCGGGTCGGCGGACGCGCAGCAGCGGATTCCGGTTGGCCATCTGATGGACAACTCGGGCCCGACCTCGGATGTCGGCGTGCCCTACGGCCAGGGGGTGGCCGATGCGCTCGCCTGGGTGAATCGCCGCGGCGGCGTGGCCGGGCGGCAGCTTGCCGTCTCCGGCTTCGACTACGGCTACCAGGCGCCGCGCGCGATCTCGCAGTACCAGGCCTGGACCCAGCGCGAGCGCGTGGTCGCGATCCAGGGCTGGGGCACGGTCGACACCGAGGCGCTGATCGCCTTCGTCACGCGCGACCGCATCCCCTACATCTCGGCCTCGTACTCGGCCGCGCTGACCGACCCGACGGGCCGCGCGCCCCGCGCGGACAAGGCAGCACCCTTCAACTTCTTCTACGGCCCGTCCTACTCCGATGCGCTGCGCGCGATGATCCAGTGGGCGGCCGAGGACTGGAAGGCGAAGGGCGGCCAGGGTCGGCCGAAATACGTGCACATGGGGGCGAACCATCCCTATCCGAACTCGCCCAAGGCGGCCGGCGAGGCGCTGGCGGCCGAGCTCGGCTTCGAGGTGCTGCCGGCGATCCAGTTCGCGCTGACCCCGGGCGACTACACCGCGCAGTGCCTTGGCCTGCGCAATGCCGGCGCCAACTACGCGTATCTCGGCAACACCGCGGGCTCGAATATCTCCGTGCTGCGCGCCTGCCAGACCGCCGGCGTGCAGGTGCAGTTCCTCGGCAATGTCTGGGGCATGGACGAGAACGCCATGAAGGCGGCCGGCGTGGCGGCGAACGGCGTGGTGTTCCCGGTGCGTACCGGCATCACCTGGGGCGGTGACGCACCCGGCATGGCGAGCTTGCGCGAGATCAGCCAGGGCGGCGCGTCTGCGGCGGCGGAGTACCGGCCCGTGCACTATCTCGCCGGCGTGTGCAGCACCATGCTGATGGTCGAGGCAATGCAGACCGCCGCGGCCAATGGTGGCCAGGTGACGGGCGATCGCATCCGCGAGGGCTTCTACGCGCGGCGCGACTGGGTTCCGCAGGGGTTCGAGGGCGTGTGCAACCCGTCCAACTTCAGCGTCGAGGACCATCGCGGCCAGATGCGGGTCGCGCTGTTTCGCTCCGTCGTGACCGGCGACACCACGCAGGGCTCGGTCGCCGAGCTGATGCGCGCCGGCACGATGAAGCTCGAGCCGGTGACGACCATCACGCTCGAGCGGCGTCAGGACTGGCTCGGCTGGTGAGCCGGGCGGGCGGGCGGCACGGCGCCGCCCGCCCCTCGCGCACGGGGACGACATGGACGGAACCGCCACCACCAAGACGCAGCAGCGCTGGGTCGATACGCTCCCGGCGCTGCTCGAGGTGAACAACGTCGAGGTCGTCTACAACGACGTCATCCTCGTGCTGCGCGGGCTGTCGCTGAAGGTGCCGCAGGGGCACATCGTCGCGCTGCTCGGTGCGAACGGCGCGGGCAAGTCGACCACGCTGAAGGCGATCTCCGGCCTGCTCAAGACCGAGGAGGGCGAGATCACCCGCGGCGACATCCTGTTCGGGGCCGAGCGGCTGAACGGCATCGACCCGGACCGGATCGTGCGCAAGGGCATTTTCCAGGTGATGGAAGGCCGCCGGATCATCGCCGACATGACGGTGATCGAGAACCTCCGTCTCGGCGCCTTCACGCGCTCGGATGGCGACGTGAAGCGCGACATAGAGATGGTCTACGGCTACTTCCCGCGGCTGAGGGAGCGCACAGGGCTTGCGGGCTATCTCTCGGGTGGTGAGCAGCAGATGCTGGCGATCGGACGGGCCCTGATGGCACGGCCGAAGCTCATTCTGATGGACGAACCGTCGATGGGGCTCTCGCCGCTGCTCGTGAAGGAGGTGTTCGGCATCATCCGGCGGCTGAACCAGGATCTCGGCATCACCATCCTGCTGGTCGAGCAGAATGCGCGGATGGCGCTATCGGTTGCCTCCTACGGCTACGTGATGGAGCAGGGGAAGATCGTGCTGGACGGCACCGCGGAGGAGCTGGCGAACAACGAGGACGTGAAGGAGTTCTACCTCGGCGGCCACGGTGCCGAGCGCAAGAGCTTCAAGAACCTGAAATCCTACAAGCGTCGCAAGCGCTGGCTGTAGCGCGATGCCGACCGGCGATTTCTTCGACGTGCTGGAGGTGCGGGACCCGCAAGCGCGCGAGGACGCGCTGATGGGTGCGCTGGCCGCACACCTCGTGCAGGCCCGGGCCTCCGCGCCCTACTACGCGCGGCTCCTGGTAGATGTTGAACCGGATGCGGTCTGCACGCGCGAGGCGCTTGCCGCACTGCCGCTGACCCGCAAGTCGGAACTCGGCGCGATCCAGGCCGCACACCCCCCCTTCGGCGGCTTGACCACCGTGCCCGCCGAGCGGCTCGCGCGCATCTTCGTCTCGCCCGGACCGATCTATGACCCCGAGGCCGGCGGGCGCGACTACTTCCGCTTCGGCCGCGCGCTCTATGCCACCGGCTTGCGCTCCGGGCATATCCTGCACAATACGTTCTCGTATCACTTCACACCGGCCGGCGTGATGCTCGAGCGCGGCGCGCGCGCGCTCGGCTGCGCGGTGGTGCCCGCCGGCCCGGGCAACACCGAAATGCACGCGCGCGCGATCGCGCATCTGCGGCCCCAGGCCTATTCGGGCACGCCCGACTTCCTCAAGACCATCCTCGAGAAGGGCGACGAGCTCGGCCTCGACCTCACCTCGATCCGCCGCGGCCACGTGACGGCGGGCCCCTACTTCCCTGCCCTGCGCCAGTACTACGCCGAGCGCGGGCTGACCGTGCTGCAGTCCTACGGCACGGCCGATCTCGGCCTGATCGCCTACGAGAGCGAGGCACGCGAGGGGATGATCCTCGACGAGCACGTGATCGTCGAGATCGTCCGGCCTGGCACCGGCGACGTCCTTCCGCACGGCGAGGTCGGCGAGGTCGTTGTGACGCTGCTCACCCCCGAGTATCCGCTCATCCGCTTCGCGACCGGCGATCTGTCCGCCGTGCTGCCCGGCACCTCGCCCTGCGGGCGCACCAACACGCGCATCAGGGGCTGGCTGGGCCGCGCCGACCAGGCGACCAAGGTGAAGGGCATGTTCGTTCGCCCCGAGCAGATCGCCGACATCGCGCGTCGCTTCCCCGACCTCGGACGGCTGCGGCTGGTGGTGGAACGCGCCGCCGACAGCGACGTGATGACCTTGCGCGCCGAGGCGCCGCCGTCAGCGTCCGGCCTCGCGGAGCGACTCGCCGAGACGCTGCGGGACGTGACCAAGCTGCGCGGCGCGATCGAGCTGGTTGCCCCCGGCAGCCTGCCGAACGACGGCAAGGTGATCGACGACCGCCGCCCGGTCGGGTGAGCCGCCGCTCTTGCCGCGCGGCGGCGCCGGCGCGCATGATTGGCGGCACCAGTCCGCGGATGCTTGACCCATGCTGCCGAACCGTCTGACCACCCTCGAGTTCGACCACGGCGACGACATCGCCATGCTGCGCGACAGCGTACGCGGTTTCGCCGCCGAGAAGATCGCCCCGCTCGCCGCCGAGATCGACCGCACCGATGAATTCCCGCGTCATCTCTGGCCGGAGATGGGTGCGCTCGGCCTGCACGGCATCACGGTCGACGAGCAGTACGGCGGTGCCAACATGGGCTATCTCGCGCAGTGCGTCGCGATGGAGGAGGTGAGCCGTGCCTCGGCCTCGGTCGGGCTCTCCTACGGCGCTCATTCCAATCTCTGTGTCAACCAGATCAAGCTGAACGGCACCGAGGAGCAGAAGCGGCGCTACCTGCCCAAGCTCATTTCGGGCGAGCATCTCGGTGCGCTTGCGATGAGCGAGCCCGGCGCGGGCTCCGACGTCGTGTCGATGAAGCTGCGCGCCGAGAAGCGCGGCGATCGCTACGTGCTGAACGGCACCAAGATGTGGATCACCAACGCGCACTACGCCGAGACCATGGTGGTCTATGCCAAGACCGATCCGGCAGCGGGCAAGGACGGCATCACCGCCTTCATCGTCGAGCGCGGCTTCACTGGATTCCGCCCTGCGCAGAAGCTCGACAAGCTTGGCATGCGTGGCAGCCCGACCAGCGAACTGGTGTTCGAGGACTGCGAGGTCCCGGAGGAGAACGTGCTCGGCCGCGTCGGCGGCGGCGTGCGCGTGCTGATGAGCGGGCTCGACTACGAGCGGGCGGTACTTGCTGCCGGCCCGCTCGGCATCATGCAGGCCTGCCTCGATGTCGTGCTGCCCTACGTGCACGAGCGCCGGCAGTTCGGCCAGCCGATCGGCGAGTTCCAGCTCATCCAGGGCAAGCTCGCCGACATGTACACGACCTTCAATGCCTGCCGCGCCTATGTCTATGCCGTGGCGCAGGCCTGCGACCGCGGGCGCGTCACCCGCAAGGATGCCGCCGGCGCGATCCTCTACACCGCCGAAGCAGCAACGAAGATGGCGCTGGACGCGATCCAGATCCTCGGCGGCAACGGCTACATCAACGACTACCCGACCGGGCGGCTCCTGCGCGACGCCAAGCTCTACGAGATCGGCGCCGGCACCTCCGAGATCCGCCGCATGCTGATCGGCCGCGAACTGTTCCGCGAGACCGCGTGACTCTGCTCCCAACCTCGGTCGATCCGCGTGCGGAGGATTTCCGCGCCAACGAGGCCGTGAACCGCGCCCTGGTGGCCGAACTGGGGGCGCGGCTCGCGGCGGCAGGCGCGGGCGGGCCAGCAGCTTCGCGCGAGCGTCACCTCTCGCGCGGCAAGCTGTTGCCGCGCGAGCGGGTCGAGCGACTGATCGATCCCGGCGCGCCGTTCCTCGAGCTCTCCCCGCTCGCCGCCTACGGGCTCTATGGCGGCGAGATCAACGCTGCCGGCATCATCACCGGCGTGGGTCGCGTGGCGGGGCGCGAGTGCGTGGTCGTCGCCAACGACGCCACCGTCCAGGGCGGCACCTACTTCCCGGTGACGGTGAAGAAGCACCTGCGCGCGCAGGAGATCGCTCAGGCGAATCGCCTGCCGTGCCTCTACCTGGTGGACAGCGGCGGCGCGAATCTGCCGAACCAGGACGAGATCTTCCCTGACCGCGATCACTTCGGCCGCATCTTCTACAACCAGGCGCAGATGTCGTCGCTCGGCATCGCGCAGATCGCCGTGGTGATGGGCAGCTGTACCGCAGGCGGCGCCTATGTGCCGGCAATGAGCGACGAGAGCGTGATCGTCAAGGAGCAGGGTACGATCTTCCTTGGCGGGCCCCCGCTGGTGAAGGCCGCCACCGGCGAGGTCGTCACGGCGGAAGAGCTGGGCGGCGCGGACGTGCACACGCGCCTCTCCGGTGTGGCCGACCACATGGCCAACGACGATGCGCATGCGCTGGCGCTGGCCCGGCGGATCGTCTCGCGGCTCAACACGCGCAAGACCATGCCCGTGGCGGTGCGCGAGCCCGCACCCCCGCGCTACGACCCCGAGGAGCTCTACGGGATCATTCCTGCCGACGTGCGCACGCCCTACGAGGTTCGCGAGGTCATCGCGCGCATCGTCGATGGCTCGGAGCTCGACGAGTTCAAGCCGCGCTACGGCACGACCATCGTCTGCGGGTTCGCGCGCATCTGGGGCTATCCCGCCGGCATCGTCGCCAACAGCGGCATCCTGTTCTCCGAGTCCTCACTCAAGGCCGCGCACTTCGTCGAGCTCTGCAGCCAGCGCGGCGTCCCGCTGGTGTTCCTGCAGAACATCGCCGGCTTCATGGTCGGCAAGACCTACGAGAACCGCGGCATCGCCAAGGACGGGGCGAAGCTGGTCACCGCGGTCGCCACCACATCGGTGCCCAAGTTCACCGTGCTGATCGGCGGCTCGTTCGGCGCCGGCAACTACGGCATGTGCGGCCGCGCCTACTCGCCGCGCTTCCTGTTCACCTGGCCGAACAGCCGCATCTCGGTGATGGGCGGCGAGCAGGCCGCGACCGTGCTCGCCACCATTCGCCGCGACAACCTCGCCCGCCAGGGCAAGGCGTGGCCCGCCGAGGCGGAGGAGGCGTTCAAGGCGCCGATCCGCGACAAGTACGAGCGCGAGGGTGATCCCTACTACGCCACCGCGCGGCTCTGGGACGACGGCATCATCGAGCCCGCGCGCACGCGCGATGTGCTTGGGCTCGCGATCTCCGCCGCGCTCAACGCGCCGATCGAGCCGACGCGGTTCGGCGTGTTCCGGATGTGAGCGCGATGTTCCGCTCGCTGCTCGTCGCCAACCGGGGCGAGATCGCCTGCCGCATCTTTCGCACCGCGCGGCGCATGGGGCTGCGCTGCATCGCCGTCTATTCCGAGGCGGATGCGCATGCGCTGCATGTCGAGCTCGCCGACGAAGCCTATCCGATCGGGCCTCCGCCCGCCGCATCGAGCTATCTCCGCATCGACCGCATCCTCGATGCGGCGAGGCAGGCCGGCGCAGAGGCGATCCATCCGGGCTACGGCTTCCTCGCCGAGACTGCCGACTTCGCCGAGGCGTGCGAACAGGCCGGCATCGTCTTCGTCGGCCCGCCGGCCCCGGCGATCCGCGCGATGGGATCCAAGGCCGCGGCCAAGGCGCTGATGGCCGAGGCGGGCGTTCCGTTGGTGCCCGGCTATCACGGCGACGCCCAGGACGACGCGCGGCTTTCCGCCGAGGCCGAGCGCATCGGCTATCCCGTGCTGATCAAGGCGAGTGCGGGCGGCGGCGGGCGCGGCATGCACATCGTCGAACGCGCTGCCGACTTCAGCGATGCGCTCGCCGCCGCGCGCCGCGTCGCCAAGGCCGCGTTCGGCGATGACCGCGTATTGCTCGAACGATATCTGCGCCGGCCGCGCCACATCGAGGTGCAGGTGCTGGGCGATGCGCACGGCACGATTCTCGACCTCTCCACGCGCGACTGCTCGGTGCAGCGCCGCTACCAGAAGGTGGTGGAGGAGGCACCCGCGCCCGACCTGCCCGACGCAGTGCGCACGGCCCTCGCCGAGGCCGCGGTCGATGCGGCGCGCGCTGTGGGCTACCGCAACGCCGGCACGGTCGAGTTCATCGCGGAAGACGACGCGTTCTACTTCATGGAAATGAACACGCGGCTTCAGGTCGAGCATCCGGTGACCGAGCTGATCACCGGCCTCGACCTGGTGGAGTGGCAGCTCCGCATCGCCGCCGGCGAGGCGCTGCCGTTCCGCGAACCGCCGCCGGTCGCCGGCCACGCCGTCGAGGCGCGGCTCTGCGCCGAGGACCCCACGCTTGACTGGCGCCCCGCGGTGGGCCGGCTCGACCGCTTCCTCCTGCCCGACGATGCGGTCGGCGTGCGTATCGACACCGGCGTGCGCGAGGGCGACACGATCACCCCGTTCTACGACTCGATGATCGCCAAGGTGATTGCACACGGCGAGGACCGTGCCGCCGCGCTGCGCCGTCTTGGCTTGGCCCTCGCCGCGATCCGCATTGACGGGGTCACGACCAATCTCGATCTGCTACGCCGGATCGTCGGCCACCCGTCCTTCCGCGCCGGCGACCTCTCCACCGGCTTCATCGCCGCGCATGCCGACGACCTGCTCGCCGCGCCGCGTCCAGTACCGGACCGCGCGCTGATCGCGGCCTCGGCCGCGCTGTTGCTGGACGAGCAGGACCGTGCCGAGCGCTTCGCGCGCGAGTCGGGCGACCCGCATTCGCCCTGGAACAGGCGCGATGGCTGGCGCCTGCACGGTGTGGCGTCTGCCGAGACGGAGCTGATCCAGGACGGTGTCGCGCGCCGCGTGCGCGCCGAGTACGGCGCGGGGGCGTGGACGTTGCGCTTCGCCACGGAAACCGGCGAGGCGGTCGCGCTCGACCTGCGCGCCAGGCGCGGGCTCGACCACGACTCCCTGTTGCTCGACGTCGATGGCGTACGCACGCGCGCCACTGTCCGACGCTACGGCGACGACATCGTCGTCACGCTCTCGGGCGCGGAGCCGGCGAGCGCAACGCTGACCGTGTCCCAGCGGCTCGGCACGGCGGCCGCGGCGCTTGCGGCCTCGGGGTCGGTCGCCGCGCCTATCCCCGGGCGCGTCGTCAAGGTGATGGTCGAGGCCGGGCAGGAGGTCGCGCGCGGCGAGGCGCTGGTGATCCTGGAGGCGATGAAGACCGAGCTGCGGATTGCCGCGCCGACCGATGGCACCGTCGTACGCGTCTGCGTGCAGGCGGGTGATCTGGTGTCGGAGGGGACAGAACTGGCCTTTGTTGAGGCGGAGGCCGGCCGATGACGGCTGCACTCAGCGTTGCGGCAGCGTCCGATCGACCTTGGCGAACACGCGCCGGGCGTGCGCACAGACGTGGCCGTCCGACGGGTGGTCCGCCCTGTCCACCCCGACGATGCGTCTGCGATACTGCGGGTGATGGCGGTCGATGTGCCGCACCAGTTCCTGCTTCGTGTCGCCCGGGCCGGTGATCAGCCGCCCCTGGGCGCCGGACATCGCCTCGACCACCTCATGCAGGAACCCGTCATCGGCATGCTGATGCTCGCGCGACCTGCTGCCGTGGGTACTGATATGCCGATCGGGCGCGCGGCCCGTCACGGTGATCCTCTCGGCCTCGGTCTCGGTGACGTGGAACGCCTTGGCCGCGTGCTGATCCAACCAGACGACGGCGTGGTGGTGACTCATGTCCGCTCCTGAAGGGTGCCGTGCAGGCGGGTCAGCGCACGCTGACGATCCGGAACACGAGTGCGTCGCCGTCGGTCTCGCGCACCGTCACGTACTCGCCGGGGCGGAAGACGTGGCCGTCGAGCTTGAACAGCGGTTCGTCGTCGGCCTCGCCCGGCTCGTAGGAGAACGCCCAGCCATGGCGGCCGTGGATCAGCGCGCCATGCTTGTCGGGTTCGTCGAGCCAGAAGCGGCGCACCGTGCATTCGGCGCGGCGCTGCCGCCACGTCTCGACATCGAGATGCCCGTCGGGTGTCAACGGCACGTGCAGCTCATAGCCGCGCGCGTTCGACCCCTCCGGAAACCCCGGGTTGCGCGCGAGCAGCATCTGGACCGTGTAGAGCCGTGGCATGCCATCCTCCGAGAGGCATGATCGTCCAGCGCCGAAGCGGAGTCCAATGATCTGCGTCAAGGCCGCTGAACCGCCCTACCCGTCCTGGTGCCGCCCGCCCGCGTGACCTAACGTCGCAGCGAGCCCTCCGACCGCGCAGGATTCCCCGATGGCCGAGATCGACCCCGTCACCGTATCCGTCGTGCAGCACCGCCTGCATGCGATCGTCGAGGAGATGGGCGAGGCGATGCTCCGCACCTCGTACTCCCAGATCCTGAACTCGAGCCGCGACTTCTCCACCGCGCTCAGCGATCCGGAAGGCCGACTGGTCGCGCAGGCCGAACATGTGCCGATCCATGTCGGGGCGCTGCCCTGGGCGGTGCGCTCCGTGCACGACTATTTCCGGGGCCGCATCCATCTGGGCGACGTGTTCCTGCTGAACGATCCGTACCGCGGCGGCAACCACCTGCCCGACCTGACCGCCTTCGTGCCGGTATTCGATGGCGACAGGCTCGCCTTCTGGGCGATCAACCGCTCGCACCAGAGCGATATCGGCGGCGCGACCCACGGCGCCTACAATCCGGGTGCGAAAGAGATCTGGCAGGAGGGCATCCGCGTCCCGCCGCTCAGGCTCTACGAGCGCGGGGAGCTCCGCGATGACGTCCATGAGCTGCTCGTGCTCAATGTTCGACACCCACGTGATTTCCGCGGCGACCTTGCGGCGATGATCGGCTCGGCGCGCGTGGGTGAGCGGCGGCTGAAGGCGCTGCTCGCCGAGTTCGGCTCGGCGACCACCCACGCGGCGATCGAGGCGGTGCTGGACGGCGCCGAGCGCCAGGTGCGCGCGGTGATCGCGTCCTGGCCCGACGGCGTCTATTACGGCGAGGCGATGATCGACGATGACGGCCATCGCTTCCGCGACATCCACATCCGCGCCAAGGTGACCAAGCGCGGCAGCGATCTCGACGTGGACCTGACCGACAGCCACGAGGAGGTCGATGGCTTCATCAACTCCTCCTACCCCAACACCTACTCGGCCGTGGTCGTGGCGCTGTCCTACCTGATCGATCCGGGAACGCCGAAGAACGACGGCGCGTTCCGCCCTGTCAAGCTGATCACCCGCGAGGGCACGATCGTGCACCCGCGGCCGGGCAAGCCCGTCACGCTCTGCACGAACTGCTGCGGCCAGGAGATCCTCGAAGCGGTGATCAAGGCGCTCGCTCCCGCCTGCCCCGACCGTGCCATGGCCGGCTGGGGGCGGCGCTTCCGCATCGCCATCCAGGGGGTCGATCCGCGCACGCAGCGCGCCTTCATCTGGCACCTGTTCCAGGCACGGCCCGGCGGCGGCGCCTCGCCGGCTGGGGACGGCTGGCCCGGCGCGGGCGAGTGGCAGGCCGCGGGCGGGATCAAGTTCGGCAGCCTGGAAGTGGCCGAGGTGCGCTTCCCGCTGTTCTTCCGCCGTCACGAGTTCCGCCCCGATTCGGGCGGCGACGGCACGTACCGGGGTGGTCCGGGCGGAGATCTCGAATTCGCGGTCGAAGTGGCCGAGCCCGCTGTCGCCAACACGGCCGGCGACGGCGTGACGTACGGCGCCTGCGGCATCCGGGGCGGGCTCGACGGCGCACCGCACCATTACGTGCTGCGCTCCGTGGGCTGCGAGGATCGTCCGCTCAAGACCAAGGAGGTCGGGATCGTCATCCGTCCGGGCGACGTGATCGCGGCGAAGTCAGGCGGCGGTGGCGGCTGGGGCGATCCGGCGGATCGCAGCGCGGAGGCGCGCGTGCGCGACCATGCGCTGGGTTTCGTCACTGGCGAGACGCGCTGAGCCATGGCCTGGACGATCGGCATTGATGTCGGCGGCACCTTCACCGACCTCGCCGCGGTGGATGATGCGGGACGCGTGATCCACGCCAAATCGGCCTCCACGCCCGAGGATCAGTCCGTCGGCGTGATGGCGGGGCTTGCGCTGCTCGCCGAGGCGCTGGGAGCGGAACGAACGGCAATGCTCGCGGCAACCACGCGGATCGTGCACGGCACCACGGTGGCGACGAACGCGTTGCTGGAGCGCAAGGGCGCGCGCGTGGGCCTGCTCACGACTCGAGGCCATATCGACGTGCTGGAGATGCGCGAGGGGCTGAAGGACGACCGCTACAACCTGCGCGTCCCGCCGCCCGAGCCGCTGGTGCCGCGCGACCGGCGCATCGGCGTCGAGGAACGCATCCGCCATGACGGCCGCGTCGAGACCGCACTGAGCACGGCGTCGCTGTCGCAGGCGATCCATGCGCTGAAGGCGAAGCAGGTGGACGCGGTCGCGGCCTGCTACTTCCACAGCTACCGCGACCCGACCCACGAGCGCATGACCGCCGAGGCGGTGCGCACCGCCATGCCCGGCTGCTACGTCTCGCTCTCCTCGGATGTACTGCCGCAGATCAAGGAGTACGAGCGCACCTGCACCACGGTGGTGAACGCCTATGTCGGACCGGCGCTGCAACGCTATCTTGAGCGGCTGGAGACGCGGCTGCGCGAGGCAGGGTTCACGGGACCGCTGCTGGTCATCCAGTCGCATGGCGGAGTCGCGACGGTCTCGGACGCGGTGCGGCTTGCAGCGGGCGCGGTGCTGTCCGGTCCCGCCGGCGGCGTTGCCGGGAGCCGCCATGTCGCGCGGCTGATCGGCCATGGCGACCTGATCCCCTTCGACATGGGCGGCACCAGCACCGACATCTCGCTGATCGCCGGCGGCGAGGCGGCAATCGCGTCGGACCGGAAGCTCGCCGGCCAGCGCGTCGGGCTGCAAAGTCTGGACATCGTCAGCATCGGCGCCGGCGGCGGTTCGATCGCGCGGGTGGACGCGGGTGGCGTGCTGCATGTCGGACCCGAGAGCGCGGGCGCGCTGCCCGGGCCCGCCTGCTATGGCCGGGGCGGCACCGTCGCGACCGTCACCGATGCCAATCTCGTGCTCGGCTATCTCGACGCGGCGAACTTCCTCGGCGGCCGGGCAACGCTCGACACGGAAGCCGCCACGCGGGCGGTCGATCACATCGCCGCGGCCCTCGATGTCGATCGCATGACCGCCGCCGAGGGAATCCACCGCGTCGTCAACACGCGGATGGCCGAGGGCGTGCGGCTTGTCTCGGTGCGGCGGGGGATCGATCCGCGACGCTTCGCGCTGCTGTCGTTCGGCGGTGCGGCCGGGCTGCACATCACCGAGATCGCGCGCCAGCTCGACCTCACCCGCGTGATCGTGCCGCGGCTCGCCGCCGTGCTGTCGGCCTGGGGCATGCTCGCCTCCGATCTGCGCTACGAGCTTGCGCGCACGCATATCGGCGATGCCAGCGGGCTCTCCGCGGAGGCGCTGCGGCGGATCTACCAGGAGATGGAGGACGAGGGCCGCGGCCGGCTGGCAGAGACCCGCTTCGAGGGGGAAGTGCGCGTGCACCGCTCGGCCGACATGCGCTACGGCGAGCAGATCTTCGAGATTCCGGTCGATCTGGACGGCATCGACTGGTCGGGTGGGGACCTCGTCCGGCAGATGGCCGAGGCGTTCCACACCCGTCACGAGGCGCTCTACACCTATGCGCTCAGGGATCAGGAGGCCGTGCTGGTGAATGCGCGCGTCGCGGTGATCGGTGTCTTGCTCGCGCTGCCCTCCGAGCCGCCGCGCCCGGCGACGGCCGCGTCCGCAGCGCGATCGCGCCGTCGCGTGCATCTCGGCCTCTGGCGGGAGGTGCCAGTGTTCGAGTTCGACGCCCTCGCCGCCGGACAGACCGTGGCCGGACCGGCGATCGTCGAGTCCGGCACCACCACGGTGCTGCTGCGCGGGGGCGATCGCGCCGAGGTCACGCCGCTCGGCTGGCTCGACATCGCAGTGAGCGGCAGGCTGGACGCGCCCCGGTAGCCTCAGTCACACGCCCGCTTGCGCCAGGCGCGTGGCGTCAGCCCGGTGACGCGGCGGAAGCGGTGGTTGAAGGTCGAGAGGTCGTTGAACCCGGCGTCGAGCGCGATCGTCGCGATCGCGTCATCACTCCGGCGCAGGCGGAGCGCGGCGCGCTGCAGCCGCCTGAGCAGCACGAAGCGATACGGCGTCGTGCCGGTGACGGCGCGGAAGCAGCGCAGGAAGTGGAACGGGCTCATGGCTTCCGCGCGCGCGAGTTCCGCCAGCGAGACGGGCTCCGACGGGTCGGCCTCGATCCGGCGCAGGATCCGGCTGATCCGGCGCTCGTCGCGCAGGCTCGGCGCCGGCCCGGCGCGTGCGCTCTCGGCGAACGTGCCCAGCACCGTGGCAGCGAGCGCGACCGTCAGCTCCTCGAACGCCTCCGCCTCGCCCGCCTCGCGCGCGGCCTCGGCCGCCGCGACGATCGGCACCACGGCCTCAGCGGGCGGCAGGCATGGTGCAGCGAAGCGGGTCCGGCGTACGCCCTTCACCCCGGCCGCGACGTCCTCGACGAACTCGGCCGTCATCTGGAAGGACAGGCAGCGATCGCCGCGCCCGTGCTCGTGCCCGCAGCGATAGCACTGGCCGGGATTGCCGAGCAGCAGAGCGCCCGGCGCCATCACCGCCGAGCCGGCGCTCGACCGGTACTGGAAGGTGCCGGCGGTCACGGCCGAGATCGACGGCATGTCGTGCCGCTCCTCGGTGCTGCGGTCATGCGGGCCGGCGGTGCAGATCACGTCGAGGACGTGCCAGCCCGGGCCTGAGGCGAGGCGGCGCGCGGTGATGGACATGCGAACAGGATAGCAACTTTCCCCAAGAACCGCTGCCCCGCCGGGTCTACAGCCTTGGCTCCCGACACCGGCAACGGATACGACGATGATCGCCTCCTCCTTCCTCGACGCCCTGCTCGCCGACGGCCCCGCGTCGGACCGGACCGAGCGGATGGGCCTCTACGCCTTCCTGGTCGGCAGCTGGACGATGGACGCGACGGTCCATTTCGATGACGGCACCGCGCATCACGGCACCGGCGAGGTGCACGCCTTCTGGGTGCTGGCCGGCCGCGCGATCCAGGATGTCTGGATCCTGCCCGGACTGTTCCACGGCACCACCTTGCGCATCTACGACGCCGCGCTCGATGCTTGGCACATCCTCTGGCACGACCCGCTGAAGCAGTACTACACGCGCCAGACCGGGCGCGCGCGCGATGGCGGCATCGTGCAGACCGGCTGGACCGACGCGGGCGAGGCGGTGCGCTGGAGCTTCACCGAGATGACCCCGGACTCGTTCCGCTGGCTCGGCGAGCGGTCACGCGACAGCGGCAGGACGTGGACGCTCCAGGCCGATTTCCGCGTGCGTCGGGTGTCCGCGCACGCTGCATCCCCGGTTGCGGAGGAACTCGCATGATCGACCACCTCTCCATCGGCGTCGGCGACATCGCGCTGGCGCGACGCTTCTACGACGCGGCGCTCGCCCCGCTCGGCTATCGCTGCCTCAGCGCGGATGCGGGCTCGCTCGGCTACGGAGACGAGACCGTGCGGTTCTGGGTCCTGAAGGTCGCGCGCCCGGTTCCGGCCGACCCGGAGTCGGGGCTGCATGTCTGCCTCACCGCGCCCTCGCGCGCGAGCGTCGATGCGTTCCACGCGGCGGCGCTGAGAACCGGAGGGACGGACAACGGGCGCCCTGGGGTCCGCGCCGACTACGCGCCGGACTACTACGCCGCTTTCGTCATCGATCCGGACGGCTATCGGATCGAAGCCTACTGCAAGCAGGCACCCTGATCCGCTATCGGCACTCGAGCACGCGCAAGTCATAGACCGCGTGCTCGAGCATGTTCAGTGCCGGGCTCGCGGCGAACATCCAGCCCGCGAACACGCGCTGCCCGTTCAGTCGGTTGTCCTTCACCGTAAGCCAGGCGGCTGCGTCCGGCTGCTCGTCGGCGGGGCGGCGATGGCACGTCGCGACCGCGATCTCCAGCGTGCCGAAGGTGACCGTCTGACCGACACGCGCCTCGATGGTCGAGATGCGCGCGGTCACCTTGTCGAGCGCCTGCAACTCGGCGGTCTCGCCCTGAACCCAGCCCGGACTCTGCGCGAGCGAGGGCGGCGCGACCAGCGCGAGCACCATCACGAGCCGCCTCATGGCGTGCCCGCTCCCGGCGGGGTGAGGCCCTCGACCAGCTCCGCCAGCAGCCGCTTCATCTCCGCCGGATCGACACCCATCAGGACCGCGTCCTCGTAGGCGTCGCGCAGCGTCTCGGCGAGTTCCTGCCAGTTCTCCTCGAGCACCCTGATCTTCTCGCGGCAGGAGACCGGGGCGCCGTCGGGCTGAAGCCACCGCCGGGGCGGAGCCGCACTCATCTCAGCCCCCCGGGCGGGCCGGGTTCGCGGGCGCCTGCTGCTGGCCCTGCGCCTCGCGGCCGACCGCCGAGACGAGATCGGTGACGGAGAAGATGAAGCGCCCGAGCAGCGCCTCCAGGCTGATCGCCGATTGGGTGGCCTCGATCGTGCTGCCATCCGCCAGCATCCGGTCCGACCCACCCGGCACCAGCGCGATATAGCGTCCGCCCAGCAGGCTCTCGGAGGTGATCTCGGCCGAGGTGTCGGTCGGAAGCTGAATTCCCGGGTCGATCTGCATGGTCACCACGGCGAGATAGGTCTCGCGGTCGATCCGCTGACCCACCACGCTGCCGATCTTCACCCCCGAGAGGCGCACAGCCGCGCCCTGCGGCAGGCCATCGATCCGGTCGAACTTCGCCGTCAGCGTGTAGCCGGTCGTGAGCGTCCGGCCGGAATGCGTCACCGCGTAGAACAGGAACACCGCGGCGACCGCGAGCACGAGCGCGCCGGCGAGGATCTCGGCGATGCTCCTGCGGTTCATCGGGGCGGTGCCGTGTCCATCTCGGGGGTCCAGGCCTCGTAGTCGCCGGTGGCGCGCGCCCGCCGCCCGCCCTCGAGCTCATGACCGGGCGGGCGATACGCCGCGGCCGTGCCAGTGAGGTTGGGCTGGTGCTCCTGCTGCCAAGGGTAGCGCTTGTCCTCGGGCAGCGGCGCGTCGGTGGTGTAGTGCAGCCAGGCATGCCACTCGGGCGGCACCTCCGACGCCTCGGCCTCGCGCGCGTACATGACCCAGCGGCGCTGGCGCATGCCGGAGCGCGCGCGGCGCTCCTCGTAGTAGGTGTTGCCGAACCGGTCGATGCCGACCTTGCGGCCGCGCCAGCGCGTGAACAGGCGGGTGCCGATCGTCATGGCAATGGGTGGTTCCTGGCCATCTGGGGCGCCGGTTTGTCGCACGTGCAGGCGGCTCGCGTCCAGCCGTGCGTCCCTACCGCATCTGGTGGACGAGGACGCGCGGGACCGCAAGATACGCTTCCCCTGGCACGCGACCCAGGCTATCGTCGCTGGGTTGACGGCCAGGCACCCACGGCCCGGAGCAGCATGAGCGAATCCTGGGACGGTTACGCCGCACTTGCCCACCAGGTAGGTCACGACGGCCGGGCAGGGCGCGTGGTGCTGCTGCCGCCCGCCTATGATGATGATGCGGCTGCCGCCCTGGCAGCGCTCTCGCCTGCGCCATCACTCGCCGCTGCGATCGAGCTGCTGTTGTGCGACTGGATGCGCGCGGGGCTCGCCCGCGGCGCCCTGCCCGGCCGCGCCGAGGCGCGGCTGTGGGCCGATGCGCTGCGCCACCAGGCCGCGCTGCGCCGCGGCTTGCCCGGGGAGTCGCTCTGGCACGGCCCACGCGGGCGCGATCGTGCCTGGCTGCTCGATCTCGCCGCCTTCGTCGAGCCGGACCAGACCTTCGCGACCGGCGCGCTCGCCCGTGCCGCCGCCGCCGCGACCACGGCGCTGGAGATCGCCGGGCCGTCCGGCCCGGTGCGCGCGGTCGCGGTGGTGCCGGCAGGTGTCGCCGGTGCGCTGATGGCCGCCGGCGTGCCCTATGCTTGGCCCGAGGGGCGTGCGACGGCCGCGGCGCTGCTCGCGGTCGTGCTCGGGGCCGCGGCGGAGGCCGCGGCCGCACTCGCGCTCCGACTGGGTCCCTGCCCCGCCTGGACCGACCGGCGCACCGCGGTGCTGCGCGCCATGGAGGCGGCGATCGCGGCGCTGCCGCCTGGAGCCGACGGGGGTCTCGGCGCTGCCGCCTCGGCAGCGATCGAGCGCGGCTTTGCTGCCGCGCGCCGGCACGGGCTGCGCGTGCTCGGGCTCGTGTCCCTGCGGCCGGCCAACCAGGTCGAGGGGCTGCTCGGCGCCGACAGCGCCGGGCACCATCCGGTCGCCTCGATCGTGCGCTCGGTGGACGGCCCCGACGGGCGGCCGCGGCGCCTCCTCGCCCCCGCGGCGGCGCGGGCCATCCTCGCGCTCGGCCTGCCGGCCGCCGAGCGGGTCGCCGCGATCGCGCATATCGTCGGGCGGGGGACGCTCGCCGGCGCGCCGCCGGCCGGCCTCACCCGACTGGCGACGCTGGGCATCCCCCGGGAGGCCGTCGAGCCGCATCTGCGCGGCGCCGTCTCGCTCGCCCACGCGGTGGCTCTCGCCGCACCCGGCGTGCGGCTGCCGGCCGATGACCCTGCCCTTGCCGGGCTCGAGCGGCACGCGATCGGCGCCGGCACGGCTGACGAGGCCCCGTTCCTGCCGCCCCGCCTGCGCGCGGCGCTGGCCGAGGGGGCCGAGCCGTCGGCGCAGGACGCCATGGCGCAAACGCTCGCGCCGTTCCTGCGGCTCGGGCTGGATGTCGCCGTGCCCGCCAAGCCCCGCCGCGCCGCAGCGCACACGCCGGACGCCCTGGCCCATGCGTCCTGACGCGGCTAGGGTCACTCAGCGACCGCAGGGGAGACCGCCACATGGCCGGACGGATCGAGACACGCCTGAACGAGCTTGGCATCGTGTTGCCGGAGGCAGCCGCGCCGATGGCGAACTACGTGCCGTTCGTCGTCGCAGGCCATCTCGTCGTGATCTCCGGCCAGGTGCCGCTGAAGGACGGCAGGATCGCCGTGACCGGCAAGGTCGGGGCGAGCGTCACCGTGGAGCAGGGCCAGGAGAGCTGCCGGCTCTGTTTCATCAACGTGCTTGCGCAGCTCAAGGCGGCGTGCGGCGGGGATCTGGATCGGGTGAAACACGCGGTGCGGCTCGGCGGGTTCATCTCGTGCCCACCCGAGTTCACGCAGCAGGCGCAGGTGATGAACGGCGCGTCGGACCTGTGCGTCGCGGTGTTCGGCGATGCCGGGCGGCATGCGCGGACGACGATCGGGGTGCCGTGCCTGCCGGGGGATGCGGCGACGGAAGTCGAGGGAATGTTCGTTTTGGCGGGGTGAAGGGGATGGGCCCTTGTCACTCTGGTGGCCGCTTCCGTCGTAGGCCTCCCCCCGCACCTCCCGTCCCGGTCAGCTAGGCCAGGGCGTCCATTGCCGCCTGGACCCCGCCTCGTCCATGCGGGACGCCGAGATCGCGCAGCGTCATCTCCACGGCGCCGAGCGTGCCGAGCACCATCGGCTCGTTCAGGTCGCCGAGATGGCCGATGCGGAACACGCGCCCGCCCAGCGCGCCGAGCCCGCCGCCGAGCGAGACGTTGTAGCGCTCCGCGGCCTGGCGGCGCAGCGCCTCGGCATCGACGCCGTCCGGCACCAGGATCGCGGTGACGCTGTTCGACTGCCGCGCCGGATCGACGCAGTAGATCTGCGGGCCGTCATTGCCCGACCAGGTCCGCACGGCGGCGCGCACCGCGCCACCGAGCCGCGCATGGCGCGCGAACACCGCCTCCAGCCCCTCCTCCTCGATCAGCCTGAGCGCCTCGGCAAGGCCGTGGAACATCTGCGTCGGCACCGTGCCGACGAAGCTGCGATGCGGCCGGTTCAGCATCACCGACCAGTCCATGTAGTGCCGCGGCAGGCGCGCCCTGCGATGCGCCTCCATCCCCTTCGCGCTGACGGCGGTAAACGCCATGCCAGTGGGCAGCATCAGCCCCTTCTGGCTGCCGCCCACGGCGAGGTCGATCCCCCACTCGTCCATCCGGAACGGCATCGACCCGAGCGAGGAGATCGTGTCGGAGAGCAACAGCGCGGGGTGCTTCGCGGCGTCGATCGCCGCGCGGATCGCGGCCTGCGGCACGGTCACGCCGGTGCTGGTCTCGTTGTGCACCGCGCAGACCGCCTTGATCGCATGGCCGGCATCGGCGCGCAGAGCCGCCTCCACTGCGGCCGGATCGACCCCGCGCCGGCGGTCCGCCGTTACCGTCTCGACCTCGAGGCCGAACTTGCGCGCCATCTCCGTCCAGGACTCCGAGAAATAGCCGGACTCCAGCATCAGCAGGCGATCGCCCGGGCTGAACAGATTGACGAGGCTCGCCTCCCAGGCGCCGTGGCCGGAGGAGGCCATCATGAACACCTCACCCGAGGCGCCGAGCACGCGCTTCAGCCGCGCGGTGCAGTCACGCACCAGCGCGATGAACGCCTCCTCCATGAAGTCCTGGGCCGGGCGGTCGATCGCGCGGAGGACGCTGTCGGGAATGTTGGTCGGGCCGGGATTGGCGAAGAACTGTCGGCCGCGAGGCTTCTGCATGATGGGCTCCTGAAGGCGGTGGGATCGCTACGGCACCGCCGCGACCCTCCCCGAGACTTCGCATTCGCGCAAGCGGGGCGAACACCGGGTGTGTTTGCCGCGCGCGCCGCCTGCTGGTATCGTCAAGCGCAGCATGACGTTCCGGCTTGCCGTCGCGATCCTGGCGCTGAGCGCCGCACCGGCACTGGCGCAGGCCACGTGGCCCGCACCGGCCGGGCCCGGGCTGCAACGTCTTGTCATCCCGCCGGCCGCCGATGCGGTGGCGGCGCGCCCCGCGCCGTCGGAACGCAAGTCCGAGATCCCCCCCGCGCCGCGCAAGCTCGCCGTCGCTCCGGCCGCCGCTGCGGGGCCGGCGGCCGCTGGGCTTGCGGCGGGCGGTCTCGCCGGCCCGCTGCCGCTCGGTCTTCTCGCAGCGGCAGCACTCGCGACGGCAGCGGCCGCCGGCGGCACCGGCAGCACCGTCACCACGCGCTGACCGCTATGCCGACGCCATCGTGGTGAGGATCGGTGTCGCCACCGCGAGCGCAACCAGCTCCAGCGGCAGGCCCACACGCCAGTAGTCACCGAACCGGTAGCCGCCCGGTCCCATCACCAGCAGGTTGTTCTGGTGCCCGATCGGCGTGAGGAAGGCCGAGGAGGCGCCGATCGCCGTCGCCAGCAGGAACGGATCGATCGGTGCGCCGAGCGCCCGCGCGAGCCCGATCGCGACCGGCGACATCACCGCCGCGGTGGCCGCATTGTTCATCACGTCCGACAGCGTCATGGTCAGCGCCATCAGCACGG
Organism: Elioraea sp.; assembly: GCF_051860475.1. NCBI lineage: Bacteria > Pseudomonadati > Pseudomonadota > Alphaproteobacteria > Acetobacterales > Elioraeaceae > Elioraea > Elioraea sp. Next base: position 59,777 of record NZ_JBHYDW010000007.1, read on the forward strand.
CGAGCGCCACGGGCAGCGCTGGCGTGCCGATCGTCTCGAAGGTGAGCCGCACGACGGCATCGGCCGCACCGGTGGTCTCCATCGCGCGCGCGACCGGCATCATCGCGCCCAGCACCACCAGCACCGGCCAGTCGATCGCGCCATAGGCCGCGCGCGCCGTGACCGCGCCCAGCGCCACCGCAACCGCCGCGGCGGCGGCGAGTGCCACCGGTGCCGGGGCGATGCCGGCGGCGGCGAGCGCCACCCCGGCGACGAGCGGCAGCACCGCCCGCAGGGTCCGCTCGGACGCCATCGCCAGGCTGCGCGGCGCGAGTGGCAGCAGCCCGGTCGCGGACTGGAACGCCGCCAGCGTCTCCTCACGGCCCTGCAGCAGCAGCACATCGCCCGGCTCGATCCTGAGCCGCGCGAGCGACTGCCGGCGCACCGTGCCGTGGCGCGACAACCCGACCAGATTGACGCCCCAGACATCGCGCAGCCGCACCGAGGCTGCGTTGCGGCCGACCAGCCGACTGTCCGAGGTCACCACGGCCTCGGCCACCACAAGCCCGCTGCCCTTCGTCGCCTTCTCAGCCAGTGCCAGTCCGAGGGTCTCGAGCCCGGGCCCCAGCGCCTCGGCCTCGGCCTCCAGCAACAGCCGATCGCCGGCGCGCAGCACGGTCGAGCCGTGCGGCACGCGCGTGCGGTCGCCGGCACCGATCAGCGCCAGCACCTGGCCGTCGTAGTCGGAGAGCGCCTCGTCGAGGTCCTTCACCGTGAGTCCATTGGCCTTGCCCTCCTCATCGACCGAGACCTCGACGACGTAGGGAGCGATGTCGCGCACGTCCTCGGCCGAGCCTTCCCGCTTCGGCGCCAGCCGCCAGCCGATCAACGCGAGATAGGCGAGACCGGCGAGCGCGACCGGCAGCCCGGCGGTCGAGAACGCGAAGAAGGTGAACGGGCCGAGATCGGCGCTGGCGCGCGCGTCCGAGACGATCACGTTGGGCGGCGTCCCGATCAGCGTGGTCATGCCGCCGAGGATGGTGGCGAAGGAGAGCGGCATCAGCAGGGCGCCGGGGGCGATGCCGTCGCGGCGGCAGACGCGCAGCGCCGCCGGGATCAGCAGGCTCAGCGCGGCGACATTGTTGATGAAGGCCGAGGCCGCCGCGCCGATGCCACCCAGCACCAGGATCGCCATCATCGCCCCGCTGCCGGCCGGCAGCAGCCGGTCGGCGAGCCCCTGCACGAGGCCGGTCTCCTCGACCGCGCGCGACAGGACGAGTGCCGCGGCAACCGTGACCACCGCCGGCGCGCCGAAGCCGGCGAAGGCGTCGGTTGCCGGCACGAGTCCGAGCGCCACCGCGACCAGCAGCGCGCCGAGGGCGGCGAGATCGGGGCGCACCCGGCCCGAGGCCATCGCCACGATCACGCCGAGCAGCAGCCCGAGGATTGTCAATTGGGATGTCGTCATCCGTATACCTTCGGCGCCAGCGACGCAGTACCGCCGCCATGCCTCTTCAGAGTGCCTGCGGTGCACCCGCGTGGCAGGGAAGCGCCCCCGTCTGCCCCAGGCAAGCGTTTCTGGTCGCCCCACGGCGGCCACCGTGGGGCCCCAGCCACGGGAGATCCTCGCGGACCGTGTCTGCGTGGGCGACGAGACGCGGAGGTCGTGTGCCGTGAGGCGGTGAACCTGGCGGTGAGCTGCCGCAACCCGCCTGCGGTCCTGAATGAGGGTCCGGACCGGCTGCCGTACGGGTTCGACCCGCGCGCCGCCCGACCGCGTGCAGCGATGCCCCCATCATGGCGCCCGCCTGCCCGTCAGGCTAAGGGACAGGCGCACAGCAGATCGGAGCCCCATGACCTACGACCTCCTCGGCATCGGCAACGCCATCGTCGACGTGCTGGCGCGCTGCGACGACGCCTTCATCTCGGCGCACGGCCTGAACAACGGCGCGATGACCCTGATCGACGCCGCCCGCGCCGAGGCGCTGTATGCCGCAATGCCCCCGGCCGTCGAGGTCTCGGGCGGGTCGGCGGCGAACACCATGGCGGCGTTCGCGAGCCTCGGCGGTCGCGGCGCCTTCATCGGCAAGGTGGCGAACGACCAGCTCGGCGCCGTGTTCCGCCACGACATCCGTGCCGCCGGGGTCGCCTTCGAGACCCCGGCCGCGAACGGCGGCGCGCCCACCGCGCGCTGCCTGATCCTGGTCACGCCGGACGCGCAGCGCACCATGAACACCTTCCTCGGCGCCTGCGTCGGCCTGTCGGAGGCGGATGTGGACGAGGCGACGGTCGCCGGCGCGGCCGTGACCTATCTCGAGGGCTACCTGTTCGACCCGCCGGCCGCCCAGGCCGCCTTCCGCAAGGCCGCGCGCGTCGCCCATGCGGCCGGACGCCAGGTGGCGCTGACGCTGTCCGACCCGTTCTGCGTCGCCCGCCACCGTGCGGCGTTCCGCTCGCTCGTGGCCGACGAGATCGACGTCCTGTTCGCCAACGAGCATGAGGTCCTGTCGCTCTACGAGGTCGCGAGCTTCGAGGACGCCGTCGCCGCCGTGCGCGCCGAGACGCGGGTGGCCTGCCTCACCCGCAGCGAGAAGGGCAGCGTGATCGTCGCCGACGGTGCCGTGCACACGATCGCGGCGGAGCCGACCACGGTGGTGGACACCACCGGCGCCGGCGACGCCTACGCCGCCGGGTTCCTCGCCGGGCTGGTGCGCAGCCGGCCCCTGGCGGAGTGCGGCGTGATGGCCTCGGTGGCCGCCGCCGAGGCGATCAGCCATTTCGGCGCACGGCCGGTGGCCCCGCTGGCGCAGCTCGTGAAGGATCGCCTGACGGCCTGATGCCCCCTCGGCCCGCATCCGTCACAGGACAGCAACACTGACTTTTCACTCGCGGAATGCGGGCCATCCCCTTATGTGTGCGGCGCAGCAGAGCGCCCCGCTGGGGCAGAGGACGACATGATGGATATCCGCAACATCGCGATCATCGCGCACGTCGATCACGGCAAGACGACCCTGGTGGACCAGCTTCTCCGCCAGTCCGGCGCGTTCCGCGAGAACCAGCAGGTCGCCGAGCGCGCGCTCGACCGCAACGACCTCGAACGCGAGCGGGGCATCACCATCCTCGCCAAGTGCACCTCGGTGGTGTGGAAGGGCGTGCGGATCAACATCGTCGACACGCCCGGCCACGCCGATTTCGGCGGCGAGGTCGAGCGCATCCTGAACATGGTGGACGGCGCGATCGTGCTGGTGGACGCCGCCGAGGGTCCGCTGCCGCAGACCAAGTTCGTGGTCGGCAAGGCGCTCGCGCGCGGGCTGAGGCCGATCGTGGTGGTGAACAAGGTGGACCGGCAGGACGCCCGCCCCGACGAGGTGCACAACGAGGTGTTTGACCTGTTCGCCGCGTTGGGCGCGTCCGACGAGCAGCTCGACTTCCCGATGCTCTACGCCTCGGGCCGGCAGGGCTGGGCGGACGTGGCGTTGGATGGGCCAAAGCGCGATCTCTCGGCGCTGTTCGATCTCGTGCTGTCGCACGTGAAGGCGCCGGCGCTCGACAAGGATGCGCCGTTCGCGATGGCGGCCACCATCCTCGACTACGACAACTTCCTCGGCCGCGTGCTGACCGGGCGGCTGGAGCAGGGCCGCGCGCGCGTGAACATGCCGTTGAAGGTTCTGCGGGCGGACGGTTCGGTGATCGAGACGGGTCGGCTGTCCAGGCTGATGTCGTTCCGCGGGCTCGAGCGCGTGCCGGTGGACGAGGCCGAGGCGGGCGACATCATCGCGATCGCGGGTCTCGCCGAGGCAACGGTGCCCGACACGATCTGCGCGCCCGAGCAGACCGCGCCGCTGCCGGCGATCCCGGTCGATCCGCCGACGCTGTCGATGACGTTCCGGATCAATGACGGCCCGCTCGGCGGGCGCGAGGGCAAGAAGGTGACGTCCCGCCAGATCCGCGACCGGCTGTATCGCGAGGCCGAGGGCAATGTCGCGATCAAGGTGAAGGACAGCGAGGAGGTCGAGGCGTTCGAGGTCGCCGGCCGCGGCGAGTTGCAGCTTGGCGTGCTGATCGAGACCATGCGTCGCGAGGGGTTCGAGCTGACGATCGGCCGGCCGCGCGTGATCCTGAAGCGCGACGAGGCGACCGGCGAGCGGCTCGAGCCGTTCGAGGAGGTGCTGATCGATGTCGACGAGCAGCACTCGGGCGTGGTGGTCGAGAAGATGTCGTTGCGCAAGGGCGAGCTGCGCGACATGCGTCCGTCGGGTGCGGGCAAGACGCGGCTCACCTTCCTGATCCCCGCGCGCGGGTTGATCGGCTATCACGGCGAGTTCCTGACGGATACGCGTGGCACCGGCATCATGAACCGTCTGTTCGCGGGGTATTTCCCGTGGAAGGGCGCGATCGAGGGGCGGCGCAACGGGGCCTTGATCTCGAACGCGGACGGCGAGGCGGTGCACTACGCGCTATTCTACCTGCAGGAGCGCGGCGTGTTGTTCGTCCATCCGGGCGAGAAGGTCTATGCGGGGATGATGATCGGTGAGAACAGCCGGGCGGAGGATCTGGAGGTCAATCCGATCAAGGAGAAGAAGCTCACCAACATTCGCGCCGCCGGCAAGGACGACGCGATGCTGCTGGTGCCGCCGCGGCGGATGAGCCTGGAGCAGGCGATCGCCTATGTCGACGATGACGAATTGGTGGAGGTGACACCGTCCGCGATCCGTCTGCGCAAGCGGTTCCTTGATCCGCACGAGCGCAAGCGCGCGGAGCGCCGCGCGGAGGAGGCCGCGTAGCGGCCTGTTGCCACGGGCGTCGATCCCCGAGGATGGCGTTGAGGATGGTGAGGAGTTTGCGGGCGACCGCGATGAGGGCGACCATTCTTGGCTTTCCTGCGTCGCGGAGGCGGTCGAAGAAGGCGCGCAGGGCGGGGTTGTGGCGGCGCGCGACCATGGCGCCGAGGAACAGGGCGGCACGCACGGAAGCACGGCCACCGGCGATCGCGGCCTTGCCGCGCCACTGGCCGGACTGGCGGGTGAAGGGGGCGAGGCCGGCGAGGGCGGTGATCTCTCTGCGGTCGAGGGAGCCGAGTTCCGGCAGTTCGGCGATGAGGGTGCGGGCGATGGTCTTGCCGATGCCGGGGACGGAGGCGAGCAGGTCCTCGGTCTTGCGCCAGGCGGGGGAGGAGCGGACGGCCTCGTCGATGCCGGTGTCGAGGTCGGCGAGTTCGCGTTCGAGCGCGGCGATCAGCCGGGCGGCGCTGCGCTTCAGCCGGGGTGCGGTGAAGTGCCGTT
>NZ_JBHYDW010000008.1:0-36993 GCF_051860475.1 Elioraea sp.
GCACAGCAGCGCGCGATCGAGGCGCTGCAGGAGGGCGGGCGCGAGATGCAGAACCAGATGGCCGGGATGATGGGGATGATGGAGCCCGGCGAGGGCGAGGGCGATTCCGGCGGCGACAACACCGAGATGGGCGGCGACACCTCCGGCGAGGGCCGCCAGATGGGCCAGGGGCGGGACCCGCTCGGCCGGCCGCGGCGCGACAATGTCGGTGGCCGCGACGAGGGCTCGGACGTGCGCGTGCCCGACGAGATGGAGATGCAGCGCACCCGCGAGATCCAGGAGGAGCTGCGCCGCCGTGCCGGCGAGCGCGAGCGTCCGCAGCCCGAGCTCGAATACATCGACCGTCTGCTGCGCCGGTTCTGAGCGGTCCACCGCCACCACCTTGGGAGGCGCTTGCGCGCGCCTCTCGCGCGTGCGTCTTTCCGCCCGTGTCCCACGCCCGTCTTGCCCTGGTCCTCGGCATCCTCACCGCCGTGGGGCCGCTCTCGATCGACATGTACCTGCCCGCCTTTCCGGCGATCGCCGCCGAGTTCGGCGGCGCGGGCACGGCCGAGACCACGCTCGCGGCGTTCTTCGTCGGGCTGGCGGTCGGGCAGCTGACGCAGGGGCCGCTCGCGGACCGGTTCGGCCGGCGGCGGCCTCTGCTCGCGGGCGGCGTGGTCTATGTGGTCGCCTCGGTCGGCTGCGCGCTCGCGCCGGGGGCGACGAGTTTCTCCCTGTTCCGCGCGCTCGCCGCGTTCGGCGGTTCGGCGGGGATGGTGATCCCGCGTGCGGTCGTGCGCGATGTGTCAGAGGGGGCGGCGGCGGCACGGCTGATGAGCCGGCTGATCCTGGTGATGGGCGCGGCGCCGATCCTCGCCCCCTCGCTCGGCGGGCTGGTGCTCGAGGTCGCGCATTGGCGCGCGATCTTCTGGGTGCTGGCGGCGTATGGCGTGGGGTGTTTGGCGCTGACGCGGTTCGCGCTCGCGGAGACGTTGCCGCCGGAGCGCCGGGTGCGGAGGAACCTGCTCGGCATCGCCGGTGCCTACGCCGCTGCGGCCGCTGATCGGACGTTCCTGGCACCAGCCCTGGCATCCGCGGCCGGGGTGGGGGCGATGTTCGCCTATATCGCCGGCTCGCCCACGGCCTTCATGGGCGTGCACGGGTTGGGTGCCTCGGCCTATGCGGTGTTCTTCGGTGCGAACGCGGCGTGTTACGTCAGTGCGGCGCAGCTGAACGCTTGGCTTCTCAAACGTCATCCGCCGAGCGTGCTGCTGGCGATCGGCGTGACCGTGCTGGGCGTCGCCTCGCTGGTGGTGGCGGTCACGGCGTTCACCGGGGCGGGTGGGCTGGCCGGGCTGGTGATCCCGCTGGCGCTCGCCACCGGCGCCCTGGGCGTTGTGGTGCCGAACGCCTCGGCGCTCGCGCTGGCGCGGCAGGCATCCCGTGCCGGCACGGCATCGGCGCTGATGGGGATGCTGGCATTCGCGCTGGGCGGGGTGGCGGCGGCGGGGGCGTCGCTGCTGGCGGACGGCACGGCGCGGCCGATGGCGGTGCTGATCCTGCTTGGCGGTGTCGGCGCCCTGCTGGCGGAGCGTTGGCGGCGAAGCGTGCTCCGGCCTCGCTAGCGGGATGGGAGATGGGGCAGCGGCCGGGCTGGCCGAGGTCGCCACGCCTGTTCCATCGGCATCGGTGGTGTCGTCAGCGCCCCCCAGGCCCAATGGCGGCGGCTGCGACCATCGAGCCCCTGGACCGTGGCGATCCACGCGCCCGCGTCTCTGGGCAGGCGGGCTGCGCGGCGATCCGTCGCTTGCCACCTGGCGAGCGCGGATCGCTGTGCGTCAGGCGACGCCGCAGGCTCCCATCAAGCCCTTCTAGCGCCCGGGCTTCTCGCCGGATGCCGGCATCGTCTGTCGCTTCATCACCTCCCGGTGGAGGATGTACAGACCGGAAACGACCAGCACCGCCACCCCCGCGAGCATGGTCGGCGCCGGCTGCTCGCCCCAGACCACGAGGCCGATCACGGCTGTCCACAGGATCCCGGTGTATTCGAAGGGGGCAACCAGCGTGGTCTCGCCGCGGCGATAGCCCTCGGTGATCAGCAGCTGCGCGAGCGTGCTGACCAGCCCGACACCGACCAGGATCGCGAACTGCTGGGGGCTCGGCGTCACCCAGGCGAACAGCGTCAGCGTGCCCGCCAGCACCGTGCCGCCGATCGAGAACCAGGCGACGATCACCACGTTGCTCTCGCCGACCTCGCCCATGCGGCGGATCGCGATCATGGCGACGGCCCAGCAGACCGCCCCGAACACGACCACGAGCGCAGGCCCGAGCGCGATATCGCCGGCGCCTGGGCGCAGGATCAGCAGGACCCCCAGAAATCCGACCATGACGGCGCTCCACCGCCGGATCCCGACCTGCTCGCCGAGGAACGGGATGGACAGCGCGGTGAGGAACAGTGGCATGGTGAAGCCGAGCGCGGTCACCTCGGCGAGCGGCAGGTGGGCGTAGCCATAGAAGGTGGTGAACATGCCGCCGAATCCGGCGACGGTGCGCAGCACATGCCAGCCGAAGCGGCGCGTCGCCAGGACCTTCACCCCGCCCTCGCGCCTGATCATCGGGCTGAGCGCGATCAGCGACACGACCGAGCGGAAGAACACGATCTGGATGGTCGGGATCTCGGCGGCGATCCACTTCACCAGCGACGCCGCGACCGCGAAGGTCGCCGCGGCGCCGACCACTGCGGCGATCGCACGCGCTCGCCGCCGGCGGAGCGCAGCATCCTCGGACTCGTCGTCGGGCGGGGTCACGGCGGCGGGCGGTTCCTCGCCGCCACCCTACCCCGCCCCCCCTGGCCGGGCCAGCGCGCAGCGGCTAGGGTCGCGCGTCCATGGCCGAACTCGCCATTCCCCATCACCCTGCGGTCGCGATCGAGGCGATCGAGACCGTCTGGCGCGGCCGCACGGCGCTCCAGCAGGTCCGCTTCACCGTCCAGGGCTTCGGCGGACGGCGCATCGGCCCCGCGACCTGGGAGGTGCTGCGCCGCGGCCGCGCGGTCGCGGTGCTGCCCTACGATCCAGCCGCGGACTTGGTGGTGCTGATCGAGCAGTTCCGCCTGCCCGCGCTCGCCGCCGGCATGGAGCCGGTGCTGATCGAGGCCGCGGCCGGCCTGGTCGATGCCGGCGAGAGCGAGGAAGAGGCCGCACGGCGCGAGACCGAGGAGGAGACGGGGCTTGCCCTCCGCGCGCTGGAACCGGCGGGGCGGTTCCTGCTCACCCCGGGCGTGGCGGACGAGACGATCGCGGTGTTCATCGGCCGCGTGGCAGCGCCGCAGGCGGGCGCGGACGGCGTGGCCGGCCATGCCGGGCTGGATCACGAGCACGAGGACATCCGCGTGATCGTGGTGCCCGCCCTTGCCGCCTTCGCCTGGCTGGACGAAGGGCGGATCGTCAACGCGACGACGGCGATCGCGCTCTACGCGCTGCGGGCGAGACGCGATGCATTGAGGCAGCGCTGGACATGACCACCGAGCCCCTGTTCCGCGACGATGCGTATCTGCGCGAGACCTCGGCGCGGGTGATCGCTGCCGGACCCGACGGCATCGTGCTGGACCGGACCGTGCTCTACGCCACCGGCGGCGGCCAGCCCGGCGATAGCGGCCGGCTCGTGCTCGCCGACGGCAGCACGCTCGCGGTGACCGAGGCTGTGAAGGGCGAGAACGGCGCGATCCTGCATCGTCTTGCGGCGGACGCGAGCGCACCCGCGCCCGGCGCGACCGTCACCGCCTCGGTCGACTGGGACCGCCGCCACCGGCTCATGCGCATGCACACCGCGCTGCACCTGCTGTGCAGCCTGATCCCGGGTGCGGCCGTCACCGGCGGGGCGATCGGCGACGGCAAGGGCCGGCTCGACTTCGACCTGCCGGAGGCGCCGGGCAAGGACACGCTGAACGCGGGCCTCGCGGCGCTGATCGCGGCGGACCATCCGGTGACGACCGAGTGGATCGGCGAGGACGAACTCGATGCCAACCCCGGCCTGGTGCGGACGCTTTCGGTGAAGCCGCCGCGCGGCGCCGGGCGGGTGCGCCTGGTGCGGATCGGCGCCGGCGACCCACCGGTCGATCTCCAGCCCTGCGGCGGCACCCATGTGCGCTCCACCGGCGAGATCGGCCGGATCGCGATCGGCAAGGTCGAGAACAAGGGGCGGCAGAACCGGCGCATCGCGCTCGTGCTGGAGGCGTGACGATGGATGATCGTGGCTACGCGAACCCCGAGGCGCAGGTGTCGGTCGAGGAACTCTCCGCCATCCTCGGCTCGCCCGACCTCGCGGTGATCGACATCACCAAGTATCTGCCGAACGAGGACAAGGACGGGTTCGCCGAGTATCGCCGCGCACACATCCCCGGCGCGCGCTATCTCGACATCGATGCGGTCGCCGACCGTTCCACCGGTCTGCCGCACATGCTGCCCCCGCCCGCCGAGTTCGCCGCGGCGATGCAGGCGCTCGGGATCTCGAACGCGACCCGCGTGGTGTTCTACGACCAGAAGGGGCTGAGCTCGGCCGCGCGCGGCTGGTGGATGATGCGTGTGTTCGGCCACGACCGAGCCGCGGTGCTGGACGGCGGGCTGCCGGCCTGGATCGCCGCTGGCCACGCCTCGGAGTCCGGCGAGCCGCCCCCGCCCGTGCCGACGGTGTTCGCGCCCGCCTTCCGGCCCTGGCTGGTGAAGGACCGGCGCGACGTGCTCGGCACCATCGCCGAGCCGCACACCGTGCTGGTCGACGCACGCCCGGCGCCGCGCTTCCGGGGCGAGGCGCCGGAGCCGCGCCCGGGCGTGCGGGGCGGGCGCGTGCCCGGCAGCACCAACCTGCCGCACACGACCCTGCTGCGGCCGGACGCGACCTTCCGCCCGGCCGGCGAGCTGCGCGCCCTGCTCAAGGAGGCGGGCGTGGACGGCACCCGCCCGGCGATCGCCTCCTGCGGCTCGGGTGTCACCGCCTGCGCGATCGCCTTCGCCGCCCATCTCGCCGGCCTGCCCGACGTCGCGGTCTATGACGGGTCCTGGGCGGAATGGGGCGGGCGCGATGACACACCCATCGTGACTGGCTGAACCGAAGAGAGACACCGATGCCGGATGACGTGCGCCCGCGCGGCGCGAGACACGGGTTCCGCACCCGCATGAGCCATGCCGGACGCGCCGGCACCAAGGTCCACGGCTTCGTCAACCCGCCGGTGCACCGCGGCTCGACCGTGCTCTATCCGCGCGTTGCCGACCGGATCGCCTCGGCCACCAAACGGTACGACCAGGCGCTGACCTACGGCACCCAGGGCGGGCCGAACCATCACGCGCTCGAGGACGTGATCTGCGAGATCGAGGGGGGCGCGCGCTGCCAGATCGTCGGCACCGGCCTCGCCGCCGTGACGGTGCCGCTGCTCGCCTATCTGAGCGCTGGCGATCACCTGCTGCTGCCCGACAGCGTCTACGGCCCGGCGCGCGCCTTCGCCGAGACCCAGCTCACGCGCATGGGCGTGGAGACGACCTTCTACGACCCGACGGTGGACGAGGCCGGCATGGCCGCGTTGATTCGGCCGAACACTCGCGTGGTCTATACCGAGAGCCCGGGCAGCCACAGCTTCGAGATGCAGGACATCCCCGCGATCGCGCGCGCCGCGCACGCGAAGGGAGCGAAGGTGTTGATGGACAACACCTGGGGCATCCATCACTTCCAGCCGTTCCGCCACGGGGTGGATGTCTCGATCCAGGCGCTGACGAAATACGTCGTGGGTCACTCCGACGTGCTGCTCGGCAGCATCACCGTCGCGACGTCTGAGGACTGGACCGCGATCCGCTCCACCGCGCTCGCGCACGGGCATTACGCAAGTCCCGACGACTGCTGGCTCGCACTCCGCGGCGTGCGGACCATGCCGGTTCGGCTGGCGGCGCAGCAGGACGCGGGGCTTGAGGTCGCGCGCTGGTTTGCCGGCCGGCCCGAGGTGCTGGGCGTGCGGCATCCGGCGCTGCCCGGCGCGCCTGGACACGAGCTCTGGAAGCGCGACTTCTCCGGCGCCTGCAGCCTGTTCGGCGTGGTGTTCCGTCCGGACTACTCGGTCGAGGCGACGCATGCCTTCGTCGATGCGCTGACCCTGTTCGGCATAGGCGCCTCCTGGGGCGGCTACGAGAGCCTCGCCCTGCCGACGACGGGATTCATCCGCCGCACCGCGACCTCGGGTGACCTCGGCGGGCCGGCCGTGCGCATCCATGTCGGGCTCGAGGATGTGAGCGATCTGATCGCCGATCTCGAGCACGGCATGGCGGCACTGACCGCGCATCGCGACGAGGCCGAGGCGTCGAAGTAGCGCCCGGTCGTGGCCACGCCGGCCGATGTCCGCACCTGACGACGGCGGCTGGGCACGGCTCGTTCCGGAGCTCATCGTCAGCGACCTGGACGCGAGTCTTGCGTTCTGGTGCGGCACGCTCGGCTTCGGCGTGCGGTTCACGCGTCCGGAGCACCGCTTCGCGTGCCTCCAGCTCGGCACCGCGCAGGTGATGCTGGAACAGCTTGGCGACCGATCCTGGGGGACCGGCCCGCTCGACCGGCCGTTCGGGCGCGGGATCAACCTCCAGATCGAGGTCGACGACGTCACCCTCCTGCACGCGCGTCTCATCGCCGCCGGCGTCGGCCTCTATCGCGATCTCGCCGTCGCCTGGTATCGCGACGGCGAGATCGAGCACGGCCAGGCGCAGCTTCTGGTGCAGGACCCGGACGGTTATCTGCTCCGGTTCTGCACCAGCCTCGGCACGCGGCCGGTCACGGCCTAGCGCAGTCGCGGCAGACGCCCTCGACTTCCACGGTCATCCGGCCCGGCGCGAAGCCCGCGCGCGATGCGGCCGTGGCGAGCGCGGACCGCACGGACTCATCCTCCAGTTCCTGCACCCGGCCGCACTTGCCGCAGATCAGGAACTGAACCGTATGCGCGTGATCGTGATCGTGGTGCTCGTGCCCCGAGGTCGCGCTGTGGCAGCCGATGAAGGCGTTCAGCCGCTCCACCTTGTGCACGAAACCGTGCTCCAGCAGGAACTCGAGCGCGCGGTACACCGTTGGCGGTGCCGCACCGGTGCGGCTCTCCTTCAGCCGGTCGAGCAGCGCATAGGCGCCGATTGGCTGGGCGCTCTCCAGCACCAGGCCGAGCACCTGGCGCCGCAAGGCGGTGAGCCGGGCGCCTTGCGCCGCGCAGGCGGCATGCGCGGCGTCCAGCATCACCTCCACCCGCTTCGGGAACCTGCCGTCCTGGCTCGGCATCGCCGCTCCGGTTGCTCCGCGCTTCATCCGTTATAAGATAACAGACTGAGTCGAGGAGGTCAGCCCACGTGGCCGCACCCTACACACCGCCGTCCGAGACCGCCCGCGCCGCGCTGATCGCGGCGATCCGGTTCGATGACCGGGGCCTCGTGCCCGCGATCACCCAGGATGCCGCGACACGCGAGGTGCTGATGCTGGCCTGGATGAACCGCGAGGCGGTGGCCGAGACGCTCACCACCGGACGCGCCTGCTATTTCTCGCGCAGCCGCGGCGCGCTCTGGCGCAAGGGCGAGCGCTCGGGCCAGACCCAGGCCCTGGTCGATCTGCGCGTCGATTGCGATGGCGACACGGTGCTGCTGCTCGTGCACCAGCACGGCGTCGCGTGCCATACCGGGCGGCGCTCCTGCTTCTTCACCGCGATCCGCGACGGCGCAGTGGCGACGATCCTCGCCCCCCAGGCCGATCCGGCCACGCTCTACGGCGGGCGCGACGCATGAGGGGCATCCCCGTCACCGTGCTCACGGGGTTCCTCGGTGCGGGCAAGACCACGCTGCTGAGCCGGCTGCTGCGCCACCCCGACCTCGCGCGCACCGCCGTGCTGATCAACGAGTTCGGCGAGATCGGGCTCGATCACCTGCTGGTGGAGCGCGTCGAGGGCGATGTGGTGCTGCTCGCCTCCGGCTGCCTCTGCTGCACCGTGCGCGGCGAACTGGTCGAGAGTCTCAACCGTCTTGCGGTGCAGCGGACCGGCGGCGCACTCGAGTTCGACCGCGTCGTGATCGAGACGACCGGGCTCGCCGACCCGGCGCCGATCCTGCACACGCTGATGGGCGATCCCGGCGTGCTGCGCCACTACCGGCTCGACGGCATTGTCACGGTGGTCGATGCCGTGAACGGCGCGGCCACGCTCGATGCGCAGCCCGAGAGCGTGAAGCAGGTCGCGGTCGCCGACCGGCTGGTGCTGAGCAAGGCCGAGCTCGCCGCGCCCGAGACCGTGCAGGCGCTGCGCGCGCGGATCGCGCGGCTCAACCCGGCCGCGCCGCTGATGGTCGCCGCGATGGGCGAGGTCGATCCGGCGCTTCTGCTCCACGCGGGGCTGTTCGATCCTGCGCGCAAGATCCCCGACGTCGCCGCCTGGCTGAACGCCGAAGCCTATGAAGCGCATGATCGCCACGATCACCATCACCACGGCCACGCGCACGGGCAGGACCCGCACGACGTCAACCGCCACGACACGCGCATCCGTGCCTTCTGCCTGACCTTCGATGCGCCGCTCCACTGGCAGGCGGTGGCGACCTGGCTTGAAATGCTGATCGTCACCCGCGGCGAGTCGCTGTTGCGCGTGAAGGGCGTGCTCGACGTCGCCGGTCAGGACGGGCCGATCGCGATCCACGGCGTGCAGCACCTGTTCCACCCGCCCGCGCCCCTGCCCGCCTGGCCCGAGGGCGAGGCGCGCCGATCGCGCATCGTCTTCATCGTGCGCGATCTCGACCGCGCGGTGATCGAGGAGGGGCTGCGCGCGTTCCAGGACGCGAGCGCACGGGAGCAGGCGATTCGCGCCTCTTGAGCGCTGCCGGCGCGGCCGTCACACAGGCTTCACCGCTCCGTCATCGACCCGTCACCGCCGCGCGGCATGGTGCCTTCCGATACGAACGGGAGAAGGAGGCCCCCATGCTCCGACGCGCCATGCTGGCGGCTATGCTTGCCGCCGCCCTGCCGGCTGCCGCGCAGACGCAGACCATCACGCTCGCGGTCACCGACGTCGAAGGACTCGAGGCGCTCCAGCGCGAATGGGGGCCCTTCGCGGAGGCATTCCGGAAGGCCTCCGGGATCGCCATGCGGTTCTTCCCGGTGAACAACCGCACCGCCGCGGTCGAGGCCATGAACGCGCGACGGATCGACTTCGTGCTGACCGGCCCGGCCGAGTACGTGGTGTTCCGTGCGCGCAGCGAGGTCCGGCCGGTGGTGATCTTCTCGCGTCCGGACTACTACGCGAACATCGTCGTGCTCGCCGACAGTCCCTACCAGCTTCCGGCCGACCTCAAGGGCCGCAAGGTCGCGTTCGGCGCGGTCGGTTCCACCAGCCGCCACCTCGCGCCGATGCAGGTGCTGGCCGACCAGGGCATCGATCCGCGGCGCGACATCCAGCCCGTGCATCTCTCCGTGCCGGTGCAGGTCGAGAGCCTGAAGCGCGGCGACGTAGCCGCCGCCGGGTTCAACTTCACGGACCTCCTGCGCCTGCGCGAGCGCGAGAAGGACACGGCCTTCCGCGTGATCGCGCGCGGCCGCGACCTGCCGGACGACGTGCTGATCGCCGGGGCGCACGTCGCGCCCGCAGTGGTCACGCAGGTGCGCGAGACCTTCGTCGCGCACAGCGATGCGCTGATCGCCGCCATCCTGTCGGTCGAGCCGAACCGGAAGTACACGGGGATGCGCTTCCTCGCGGGCGTGCAGGATGCGGACTTCAACTATGTCCGGTCGATGTACCGCACCATCGGTCAGGCGCAGTTCAGCGAGTTCCCCGGCAATTGACGACGCTCGCGGCCGAGCGCGCCGTCGGCCCCGCTGGCGCGCCGGCGGCTCCCTGCCTCGACGCCCGCGCGCATCCGCTTGACATCGCGGCGGAGGGGATCGTCAAGCGGTTCGGCTGCGTCACGGTGCTGGACGGCGTCTCGCTCGCTGTCCGCCGCGGCGAGACGGTGGCGCTGATCGGCGCCAACGGGGCTGGGAAGTCGACGCTGCTCCGCACCCTGCTGCGCCTGGTCGAGCCCGACGCCGGCGAGCCGGTTGTGCTCGGCGAGTCGGTCTCGCGGCTCGGCGGGCGGGCGCTCAGACGGCTCCGCCGGCGCGTCGGCGTCGTGTTCCAGAGGCACAATCTCGTGCCGCGGCTCACGGTGCTGACCAATGTCGTGCACGGCGCGCTCGGACGGACCGATCTGCGGGCCGCGCACCAGGCGATCGCCCCGCGTGCGCTGCGCGACGAAGCAATGGCGTGCCTCGCGCGCGTCGGGCTGCCCCATCTTGCACGCCAGCGCGCCGACACGCTCTCGGGCGGACAGAGCCAGCGTGTGGCGATCGCGCGCGCGCTGATGCAGCGCCCGGAGGCAATGCTCGCCGACGAGCCGGTCGCGAGCCTCGACCCGGCCGCCGGCGAGGAGGTGATGGCGCTGTTCGCGACCCTCACGCGCGATGCGGGGATGACGCTGCTGTTCACCACCCATGGCATGGCGCACGCACTCGCCTACGCGGACCGCGTGGTCGGACTGCGCGCGGGGCGCGTCGTGCTGGACGAGCCGACGCGGCCGGCGCTTGCCCCGGTGCTGGAGCGGTTTTTTGACTGACGCCGCGCTGCGTGCGCCGGCACGGTTCGAGCGCCCGGGGATCCTTGCGTTCCTGCTCTGGGTCGCGGCGCTGGCGCTGCTGGCCGCGAGCCTGCGTGGTGTCGGATTCTCGGTAGGCACCTTCGTCGAGGGGCTGCCGGCAATGGGCCGGTTCGCCGCCAATCTGTTCCCACCCTCCACGGAACGGCTCGGCCCGATGCTCGCGGCCCTCGCCGAGACGTTCATGATGGCGGTCGCCGGCACGGCGATCGGGGCCGCGCTCTCCTTGCCGCTCGCGGTACTGGCGGCGCGACGGCTGTCGCCGCATCGCGTGATGGAGCTCGCCACGCGCGGGCTGATCAGCCTGTTCCGCACCGTGCCCGACCTGATCTGGGCGCTGTTCTTCGTTGTCACCGTGGGGCTCGGGCCGTTTGCCGGCACGCTCGCGCTGATCGTCGACACGATCGGCTTCTGCGGCCGGTTCTTCGCCGAGGCGATGGAGGAGGCCGATCGCGGCCCGCAGGAGGCACTCGCTGCGCTTGGCGCGGGTCGCGGTGCGATCGTCGTCTCGGCGGTGATTCCGGCCGCCGCTCCGGCGATGATCGGCACTTCGCTGTTCTCGCTCGAGAAGGCGACGCGGTCCTCGGTCGTGCTCGGGCTGGTGGGCGCGGGCGGGATCGGCATGGAGCTCGAAGTGGCGATCAGCTTCTTCAACTACCCCGAGGCGGCAAGCATCATCCTCGCGATCTTCGTGCTCGTCCTGGCCGTGGAGCAGGCGAGCCAGGCGCTGCGCCGGCGCATCATCGCCTGACCGCCGCGCCGGCGTTGCCGGGCGGCGCGCCAGCGCCTAAGCCTAGGCTCATGGCTGCCCTGAGACTCGCCAGCGTCACCGGCGGCACGCTGCGCCCGCACCTCGCCGATGTCGCGCGGCTGCGCATCGCCGTGTTCCGCGAATGGCCCTATCTCTACGACGGCGATGCCGCCTCCGAGGAGCGCTACCTCGCGCGCTACGCCGCCGCGCCCGGTGCCGCCGTGGTGCTGGCCCTCGACGGCGACCGCGTGGTCGGCGCCTCGACCTGCCTGCCACTGGTCGAGGAGGGTGAGGCGGTGAAGACCCCGTTCGTCACTGCCGGCTGGACTCTCGGCCGCGTGTTCTATTTCGGCGAGTCGGTGCTGCTGCCCGCGTATCGCGGCCGTGGCGTGGGCGTCGGCTTCTTCACCGAGCGCGAGGCGCATGCGCGACGCTTCCCCGGCATCGACACGGCGGCGTTCTGCGCCGTGGTCCGCGATCCGGCCGATCCGCGCAGGCCGGCGGACCACGTCCCGCTCGATGCGTTCTGGCGCAACCGAGGCTACGCACCCGCGCCGGAGCTCGCCTGCGCCATGCGCTGGAAGGAGATCGGCGCGGCCGAGGAGACGCCGCACCGCCTCGCCTTCTGGCTGAAGCGCCTCGCGCCGGGGCCGGCGTGATGCGTCTTGCCGCTCTCGCCTGGACGGTCGAGCGCACCCACTCGGTCGAGGCGTTCGCGCAACGGCTGGATCGCGCGCTCGGCGAGCTGGCCGCGCAGGGCGTCGATCTCGTCATGCTGCCGGAATATGCCGCGGTGGAGGTGGGTGCTGCCCGTGCCGCAGGGTGCGGGGCCCGGGCGGAGGTGGCGGAGACGGCTGCGCTCGCGCACGCGCTCGAGCACGCGATGGAGGGCGGCGCCGCGTCCCACGGGCTCTGGCTGCTCGGCGGCTCGCTGCCGGTGCCGGAGGGCGGCAGGCTGGTGAACCGCGCGACGCTGTTCGCGCCCGACGGACGCCGCGCGGTCCAGCGCAAGTGCCGCATGACGCGGTTCGAGACCGAGGAGTGGGGCGTCGCCCCGGGCGGCCCGCCGGTGGCGATCGAGACCCCATGGGGCCGGCTCGGCATCGCGGTCTGCTACGACGCCGAGTTCCCATCGATCGTGCGCGCGATGGTCACTGCCGGCACCTGGCTCGTGCTGGTGCCGGCGTGTACCGATACCGTCGCCGGCGCGACGCGCGTCACGGTCTGCGCGCGCGCCCGCGCAATCGAGAACCAGTGCTTCGTCGCGGTCGCGCCCACGCTTGGTGCGGCGCCGTGGTGCGAGAGCCTGAACACCAATCATGGCCGCGCGGGCATCTATGGTCCCGCGGATCGTGGCTTCCCCCCCGATGGGATCATCGCCGAGGGCGCTGAAGACACACCTGGCGCAGTGATCGCCGATCTCGATCCCGGCACGATCGAGCGTGTGCGCGAGCACGGTGCGGTGCGCAATCACCGCGACTGGCCGGACGAGCCGATCACCAGCGCCGTCATCTCGCCGCTCGCTCCGGTGGCCACATGATCGACCGTGATCTGCTGCTGCGTGCAACCGTCGGGCTGATCGCGGCGCCGAGCGAGAACCCGCCAGACGATACGCGGGCGGCAGCCGAGGTCGCGATCCGTCTGCTGCGTGCGATTCCCGGCGTGGTCGTGACGGAGCACACCAAGGCGGAGCCGGTTCGCAACGTCGTCGCGGTGCTGCCCGGCGCGCGTCCGGGCAAGCGGCTCGTGCTGTCCGGACACCTCGACACCTACCCCGCCGGCGATCCGTCACGTTGGTCGGTGCCACCCTTCGCCGCGACGATCCGGAACGACCGGCTCTACGGCCGTGGCGCTGCCGACATGAAGGGCGGGATCGCCGCCGCGATCGCCGCGCTGGCGGCGCTCGCTGAGCGACCCGACTTCGCCGGTGAGCTCGTCCTCGCGCTCGCTGGCGACGAGGAGAGCATGGGCACGTCGGGCACGCAGTTCCTGCTCGACACGGTGCCGGCCGTGCGCGGCGATGTCGCGATCGTGCCGGATGCCGGCAGCCCTGCCGTGATCCGGTTCGGCGAGAAGGGCATGGTGTGGCTCGACCTCGCGGCGGAAGGACGCGCGGCACACGGCGCGCATGTGCATCGCGGCGACAACGCGGCCGAGCGGCTGATGGAGGCGGTGCGCCGCATCCTCGCGCTGCGCGATTGGCCGGTTGATGCTCCGGCATCGATTCGCGAGGCGAGCGCGGCGGCGCGGGCGGTGAGCGAACCGCTCGGCGGTGCCGGCGAGGCAGACACGCTCACGCGCATCACGGTCAATCTCGGCACGATCGCGGCGGGGATTTCGCCCAATCTGGTGCCGGACCGCGCCATCGCCGGGCTCGACATCCGCCTGCCGCCGGGAGCCACCACCGCCGCGGTCATCGCCGCCGCCCGCGCCGCGATCGCCGACCTCCCGCGCGTCAGCATGACCGTGCGTGTCGCCTGGGAACCGACGGTGACCGACCCCACCCACCCGCTGTTCGAGGCGCTGCGCCGCAGCGCCGCACGCGTGCTCGGCACGGAACCGGTCTTGAACATGCGCGTCGGCGCCTCGGATGCGCGGCTGTTCCGGCTCGCCGGTATCCCGACCGCCGTGTTCGGCCCCACGCCCTACGGCATGGGCGGGGGCGACGAGTACGTGCTGATCCCGGAACTGATCGCCGTCGCCGAGACGATCGAGGCGGCATCGCGCGACATCCTCGGCGGATGACACTGCTCTACCTGGTCGCCGGCGAGGCGTCAGGCGACATGCTTGGCGCGCGGCTGATGGCGGCGCTGCGCGCGCGCCGGCCCGACCTCGCCTTCGTCGGTATCGGCGGGCCGCGCATGGCCGAGCAGGGGCTCGTTTCGCTCTTCCCGATGGACGAGCTGTCGCTGATGGGGCTCGCCGAGGTGCTGCCGAAGCTGCGTGGCCTTGCGCGCCGGATGGCGGAGGCGGAGGCGGATGTGCTGGCGCGCCGACCTGTCGCCCTGGTCACGATCGATGCACCGTCCTTCACGCTCCGCCTCGCCGGGCGCGTGCGGCCGAAGGGCGTGCGCGTGATCCACTACGTGGCGCCGCAGGTCTGGGCCTGGCGGCAGGGACGCGTGCGCAAGATCGCGAGGCGTGTGGACCGGCTGCTCGCGCTGTTGCCGTTCGAGCCGCCGTTCTTCGAGGCGGCCGGTATCCCGACGACGTTCGTCGGCCACCCAGTGATCGAGAGCGGCGCCGATCGCGGCGGCGCGGCACGGTTCCGCGCGGCGCACGGGCTCGAACCGGCGTGGAAGCTGCTCGCGGTGATGCCCGGCAGCCGCGGCGGCGAGCTGGCGCGCCACCTGCCGATCTTCACGCGCACGGCAGAGCTCCTCCGCCAGTACGTCGGCGATCTCGCGCTTGCCGTGCCGACCCTGCCCCGCCTCGTCGACGCCATACGCCGTGCACCGTGGCCGATCCCGCCGATCGTGCTCACCGAGGCGGCAGGCAAGCACGATGCCTGGGCCGCATCGACGGCCGCGCTCGCGAAGTCGGGCACGACATCGCTCGAGCTGGCGGTCGCCGGCGTGCCTCAGGTGGTGGCCTATCGGGTGAACCCGATCACCGCGGCGATCGTCCGGCGCCTGATCACCGTGCCGCATGCGAGCCTGGTGAACCTGCTCGCGGGAGAGCCGGTGGTACCAGAGCTCCTCCAGGAGCGCTGCACGCCGGAGGCGCTGGCCGAAGCGCTGCTGCCGCTCCTCACCGACGCGGCTCCAGCCGGGGTGCAGCGCGCGGCCTTCGGCCGCGTCCTCGCGCAGCTCCGCCCATCCGGCGGGCTCGCGCCCTCGGAGGCCGCCGCCGAGGCCGTGCTCGCCGAGCTTGCCGCTCCTCAGCGGTAGAACACCTCGGGCAGGTAGAGCACGAAGCCCGGCCAGTAGGTCACCACCAGCAGCGCGCCGAACAACGGGATCAGGAACGGTGCGATCGCCGCTGTGGTGAACTCGAAGCTGCGGTTCGCGATCCGCGCGAGCACGTAGATCACCATTCCGACCGGCGGCGTCAGCAGGCCGATCACCAGGTTGAGCGTCATGATGATGCCGAACTGCACCGGGTCGACGCCGATCTTGGTGATCAGCGGCAGCAGCACCGGCACCAGGATGGTGATCGCGGCGATCGTTTCGAGGAAGCAGCCGACCACCAGCAGCAGAAGGTTCACCAGCAGCAGGACCAGCACCTTGTTCTCGGTGACGGAGAGGACCGCCTCGGCCACCTCCTCGCTGATCCGCGTCGTGGTGATCAGCCAGCCGAAGATCGAGGCGCCGGCGACGATCATCAGGATGATCGCGGTGGTCTCGATCGTCTCCATCGACACCCGCACCAGCCGGTTCCAGCCGAGTGTGCGATACGCGACCAGGCCGAGGAACAGCGCGTAGACGGTCGCCGCGATCGCCGCCTCGGTCGGCGTGAAAATGCCGGACTTCATGCCGCCGATCAGGATCACCGGCGTCATCAGCGGCAGCACGGCGCGGAAGGTCGAATGCGCGAGTCGCATCCAGCCGAACGAGGCGTCGCGAGGGAAGTTCCTCAGCCGTGCCACGATGGCGACCCAGCCGAACAGGATCACCGCGATCAGCAGCCCCGGCAGGATGCCGGCGGCGAAGAGCTGACCCACCGAGGTGTTCGCCATCACCCCGTAGATGACCAGCGGCAAGGACGGCGGAATGATCGGCCCGATCACCGAGGAGGCGGCGGTGATGCCGATGGCGAAGTTGTCGGGGTACTTGTTGTCCCGCATCGCCTTGATCTCGATCGTGCCGAGACCGCCGGCATCCGCCACCGCAGTGCCCGACATGCCGGCGAAGATGATCGAGGCAAACACGTTGACGTGGCCGAGGCCGCCCTTGGCCCAACCCACGGCGGCGATGGCGAAGTGGAAGATGCGGTCGGTGATGCCGGCGCTGTTCATCAGGTTGCCGGCCATGATGAAGAACGGCACCGCGAGCAGCGGGAAGCTGTCGATGCCGTTGACCATCCGGTGCACGACGACGAGCAGCGGCAGGTCGCCCGTGAGCGCGACATAGAGCAGTGACGCACCGCCGAGCGCGACGGCCACCGGCAGGCCGATCAGCAGGAAGCCGATGAAGGAGAGGAACAGCAGCGCAGTCACGTGCGCATCCCCTCGGACTCGCGCGGCTGCTCGCCGGCCCTGAAGGTCGTCACCGCGTACCAGGCGAACCGGATCGTCGTCAGCACCAGGCCGAAGAAGGCGACGTAGTAGACGAGGCCGAGCGGCAGATCGACCACCACCATCGGCTGATACCACATCGCCTCGGCGATCTCGAAGCAGAGCCACGCAGCGACGCCGAAGAACACCACAGCGATCAGCGAGAGCAGGATGCGCAGCCAGCGTCTCGGCCCGGGCGGCAGGATGTAGAGCACGATTTCGAGCGCGATATGCGTGCCCTTGCGCGCCGCCATCGCCGCCCCGACAAAGGTGACGCAGATCAGCAGGTAGCGCGCGATCTCCTCAGTCCAGGCGATCGAGTCGTTCAGCACGTAGCGGGTGAAGAACTGCAGGAACACCACGCCCGCGAGCACCCAGAAGATGCCGAAGACGATCCAGTCCTCGATCCGCCAGTCGCCCGGCGGCTCGTGCAGCTCGGCGTCCTCCTGCTGGTGCAGCAGCTCCTCGAAGCCCGGGGTGGCGTCGTCATTCGCCGGCGTCTGGTTCTCAGCCACCCCTTCCCTCCGTCCTTCGCGCACCTAGACTGGACGCGGCGCGACCGCGCCCAGTCGAGGAGGAACCCCCATGGCGCGGATCGCGCGCATCGAGATCAGCCAGATCGACCTGACCCCGAAGACGCCGCGCAGCGACGCGATCCAGGCCTTCACCTGCCAGGAGACGCCGATCGTGCGCATCGTATGCGAGGACGGGGCAGACGGCACCGGCTACAGCTACACGATCGGTACCGGTGGGTCCTCCGTGATCGCGCTCATGCGGGATCATTTTGCTCCGCGCCTGATCGGCCGTGATCCCGACGCGATCGAGGCGATCTGGCAGGACCTGTTCTGGCACACCCATGCGCTCTCGGTCGGGCCGCTCACGGCGCTTGCGCTCGCTACGGTCGATACGGCGCTCTGGGATCTGCGCGGGCGGCGGCTCGGCCTGCCGCTGCATCGTCTCGCCGGCGGCGCGAAGGAGAGCATTCCGGTCTACGACACCGAGAGCGGCTGGCTGCATGTCGAGACTGCGCAGCTGGTCGCGGACGCGGAGGCCGCCGCCGCGAAGGGGTTCCGCGGCGTGAAGGTGAAGGTCGGGAAGCCGCATCTGCGCGAGGATGTCGCGCGGCTCGAGGCCGTGCGCCGCGCGATCGGCGACCGCGTCGAGCTGATGACCGACGCCAACCAGGGCTTCACCGTCAGCGAGGCGATCCGTCGGGCCGGCGCCTTCGAAGCGGCGGGGCTGGGGCTCGCCTGGTACGAGGAGCCGCTGCCGGCCGAGGATGTCGAAGGTCATGCGCGGCTCTGCGCGACAACCACCATTCCGGTCGCGATCGGCGAGAGCCTCTACCACCCCGCGCAGTTCCGCGACTATCTCGCGCGCAATGCCTGCCGCATCGTGCAGGTGGACGTCGCGCGGATCGGCGGCATCACGCCCTGGCTGAAGGTCGCGCACATGGCCGAGGCGTTCAACGTGGCGGTCTGCCCGCACTACCTGATGGAGCTGCATCTGCCGCTCTGCTGCGCTGTGCCGAACAGCCTGTGGCTCGAGCATATCCCCCAGCTCGACGACATCATGGAAAACCGGGTCGCGATCACGGATGGCGTCGCGCGCGCGAGCGACGTGCCCGGCAACGGCATCGTCTGGGATCGTGCGGCGATGCAGCGCCATCAGCGCTTCACGCCGATCGTGATCGAGCGTTGAAGCGGCACGGGGCGGGCTGCACGCCCGCCCCGCGATCCGACGTGTTCAGTTCGTCCGCGCACCGAGCGCCATGAACCGGTCATAGTGCTCGCGCGTCCAGCCGGCGCCGGCTGAGGCGTCGTTGTGCAGTGGCGCGGCCGCCGCACGGAAGGCGGCGAGATCCGGGCGCACCACCGTCTTGCCCTGCTGCTCGAACCAGGCCGGCAGCGTCTCCTCCGAAGTGCGGATGGCATAGGTCGCGCGCGCCGCGGCCTCGCGCCAGACCTGCTCGAACACCGTCCGGTCCGCCGCGTTCAACCGGCGCCAGAACTGCCCGCCCGCGATCGTCAGCAGGTTGTCGACGATATGCGAGGTCAGGTTGATGTGGCTCTGCACCTCGTAGAACTTCTTCGCCTGGATGGTCGGCAGCGGGTTCTCCTGTCCATCAACCGTGCCGTTCTGAAGCGCCAGATACACCTCGGCGAAGGCAATCGGGGTGGCGTTCGCGCCCACCGCGCGCGCAAACATCAGGAACAGAGGCGCCTGTGGCACGCGCAGCTTCATGCCGCGCATGTCCTCGGGCCGATTGATCGCCTTGTTCGCCGTCACGTGCCGCGCGCCGTAGTAGGTCAGCGCCAGGATCCGGTGGCCGGTCGCGCGGTCATAGCCGGCGGCGAGCTCCTTGAAGAGGTCGCTGTCGCGATAGGCCAGCCAGTGGTCGAAGTCGCGGAAGATGAACGGCGCATTGCTGATCGCGATCGGCCGATGGCGGCTGCCGGCAAAGGCGGTGCCGGTGTAGATCATGTCAAGCGTGCCGAGCGTCAGCGCCTCGTTGATCGCCGGCTCATTGCCCAGGGCCGAGGCCGGGAACACCTCGATCCGCCAGCGGTTGTTCGTCCGCTTCGCGATCTCCTCCGCCGCCCACAGTGCCTCGGTGTGGTAGGGCTCGTTCACCTCATACACATGCGCGAACCTTAGCCGCGTCTGCGCATCCGCCGGCAGCGCCGTCGTGGTCGCGAAGGCCGCCGCGAGCGCGGCAACGGTAAAGCGGATCATCGTTCCTCCCTTCCGGCTTTTGCGACCGGGTCCAGTCTGATGTATCAGCTCCCATAGCCGGATCAGGGGCGCGAACGCAAGCGCGGGGCGGCCGCCGGACCGCCCCGCATCGAAAGCCAAGCCTCAGTTGGTGCGCGCGCCGAGTGCCTGGAGGCGATCGTAGTGCTCGCGCGTCCAGCCCGCGCCCGCGGCCTGGTCATTGTGCAGCGGCAGCGCAGCCTCGCGGAACGCGTTTCGGTCAGGCACCACCACCGTCTTGCCCTGGGCGCGGAACCAGTCAGGCAGGGTTTCCTCGGCCGTACGGATGGCGAAGGTGGCCCGGTTCGCCGCCTCACGCCAAACCTCCTCGAATACGGCCCTATCGGCCGCGCTCAATCGACGCCAGAGCTGCCCGCCCGCGATCGTCAGCAGGCTCTCCGAGATATGGCCCGTGAGCACGACGTGGCTCTGCACCTCATAGAACTTCTTCGCCTGGATGGTCGGCAGCGGGTTCTCCTGTCCATCCACGGTTCCGTTCTGCAACGCGAGATACACCTCGGCGAAGGCAATCGGCGTCGCGTTCGCCCCCACCGCGCGCGCGAACATCAGATAGAGCGGTGCCTGCGGCACGCGCAGCTTCATCCCGCGCATGTCCTCGGGCCGGTTGATCGCCTTGTTCGCCGTCACGTGCCGCGCACCGTAATAGGTCAGCGCCAGCGTCTTGTGGCCGGTCGCCCGGTCGTAGCCCGCCATCATCTCCTTCAGCAGCTCGCTGTCGCGATAGGCGAGCCAGTGGTCGAAGTCGCGGAACACATAGGGCGCATTGCTGATCGCGATCGGGCGGAAGCGCGAGCCCGCGAACGCCGTGCCGGTGTAGATCATGTCGATCGTGCCGAGCGTCAGCGCCTCGTTGATCGCCGGCTCGTTGCCCAGCGCCGAGGCCGGGAACACCTCGATCCGCCAGCGGTTGTTCGTCCGCTTCGCGATCTCCTCCGCCGCCCACAGTGCCTCGGTGTGGTAGGGCTCGTTCACCTCATACACATGCGCGAACCTTAGCCGCGTCTGCGCATCCGCCGGCAGCGCCGCGGTGGCGGCAAAGGCGGCCAGCGCGGCCGCCAGGACGTATCGCCTCATCGAGCGTCTCCTTCCCTCCCCGCCTGCCGGTGAACCCGGCGCGGTGGTGCCGCAGGATGGTCAAGCGGCCGGCGGTGCGCAATAACGTATTCGCCAGAGGAGACCGCCATGTCCACGCCCCCCCTCACCATCCGCCTGCACCCCGAGGATGGCGTCGTGATCGCGCGCGCCGACGTGCTGGCCGGCACGCCCATCCGCGGCGAGGGGGTGACGACCGCCGGCCGCATCCCGCCCGGCCACAAGATCGCCGTGCGCCCGCACGCGGAGGGCGAGCCGGTGCGCCGCTACGGCCAGATCATCGGCGTCGCGACCCGCCCGATCGCGCCGGGCGAGCACGTGCACAGCCACAACCTCGGCATGGGCGAGCACAGTCGCGACTACGCCTTCGGCGTCGAGGCGAAGCCGACCGCGATGATCGACCCGCCCGCCACGTTCCAGGGTATCCTGCGGGCCGACCGCCGCGTCGCCACGCGGAACTACATCGGCGTGCTGACCACGGTGAACTGCTCGGCGACCGTCGCGCAGTACGTCGCCGACGCGTTCCGCCGCAACCCGTTCTCGAACCACGACCTGCTCGCCGATTTCCCGAACGTGGATGGTGTCGTGGCGCTGACCCACAAGACCGGCTGCGGCATGAGCGACCTCGAGCCGCTGCGCCTGCTCCGCCGCACCCTCGCCGGCTACGCGACCCACCCGAACTTCGCCGCGATCATCGTGCTCGGCCTCGGCTGCGAGGTGAACCAGATCCCCGGGCTGATGGAGTCCGAGGGGCTGGACGGCAAGCCGCGCGTCCGTGCGATGACGATCCAATCGACCGGCGGCACGGCGAAGACGGTCGCCCGAGGCGTCGATTTCGTCCGCGAGGTGCTCGCCGACGCCAATGCCGCGACCCGCACCGCCGTGCCGGCGAGCCACCTGTCTGTCGCCCTGCAATGCGGCGGCTCGGACGGCTACTCCGGCATCACCGCCAACCCCGCGCTCGGCGCCGCCTCGGACCTGGTGGTGCGCAACGGCGGCACCGTGATCCTCAGCGAGACGCCCGAGACCTACGGCGCCGAGCACCTGCTCACCCGCCGCGCCGTCAGCGAGGCGGTCGGCCGCAAGCTCGTCGAGCTGATGGCCTGGTGGGAGGACTACACGCGCCGCAACGGCGGCGAGCTGGACGACAACCCCTCGCCTGGCAACAAGGCCGGCGGGCTGACCACGATTCTCGAGAAGTCGCTCGGCGCGATGGCCAAGGCGGGCACGACCAATCTCGTCGACGTCTACCGCTATGCCGAGACGGTGACCGCCAAGGGCTTCGTGTTCATGGACACGCCGGGCTACGACCCCGTGTCGATCACCGGGCAGGTCGCCGGCGGGGCGAACCTCGTCTGCTTCACCACCGGACGCGGCTCGGTCTATGGCTGCAAGCCCGCGCCATCGATGAAGCTCGCGACCAACACCTCCATGTACCGCCGCATGGAGGACGACATGGACATCAACTGCGGCACCGTGCTCGACGGTGACGAGAGTGTCGCCGAGTGTGGTGCGCGGATCTTCCGCGAGATGCTCGAAGTCGCCTCTGGGAAGCGCACGAAGAGCGAGCAATGGGGCTTCGGCGCCGAGGAGTTCGCACCCTGGGTGCAGGGCGCGACGATGTAGGGGCACCGCGTTTGCCGTGATGTGCGCGGAGGGTCGCTGACGCCACCCGTCCGGCCCGCGCTGTGGCCGGTGCCGTCGCAGGATCGCTTCGCGACGCGGTGTCCGCCGCTGACCTGCGACGCCCTTCGGGCTCGCTTGAAACGATGCGCACGGGAGGGGATCGGGACGTCGACCGATCGCTGGCCACCATGCGGACCACGATTCGCCGCCTGATGCAGGGCACCGCTTGCACCGTGAGGGCAAAGTCCCGTGATGGCCGGCCACGCCGGCGATTGCGGCGGCTCACTGCCGGCTGCACCACCACCCGGGGACACGACCTGGAGATGGTGTGGCAACGTTCTCACGCGAATCGCCGGACGATCATGAGCTCGCTCCATCTCATCCCCGCGGAGCTCACGGATCGGTACGAGTGCCACGAGTAGCGGAGCGCCGTCGCTGTGCTGCCCAGGTGCCTGCTCCCAGGCGTGGCATGCAGGGGCTCCTTCAGTTCCACCCTACGGCCCCAAACACGAAATTGACGATAGACCCGAAACCGGGGGCCAAGGGCCATTGGCCCTTGTCCCCGGACCCCCAATCCCGCCGACGGCGGCGCGCCTCGCTGGGCGCGCCGCTACCGCCCCACCAGCCGCGCCGCCCGCGCGCGCACCACCGGCACCGACAGCAGCACCGAACCCAGCGTGATCGCGCACAGCACCGCACTCACCGGCCGCGTGAAGAACGGGCTGACGTCGCCCGCCGTCAGCGTCAGGCCGCGCAGCAGGTTCTTGTCCAGGAGATCGCCCAGCACCAGGCCCAGGATCAGCGGCGCCACCGGGAACTTCAGATCGCGCAGCACGAAGCCGATCAAGCCGAACACCAGCATCACGCCCATGTCGAACTGACGCGATGCGATCGCATAGGCCCCCACACAGCACAGCACGAACACCACCGGCATCAGCCGCTCGCGCGGCACCAGCAGGATCCAAAGCAAGGGCCGCACCAGCACCAGCCCGAACACCAGCTTCGCCATGTCCGCCAGCACCAGCATCGCCACCACGCGATAGACGAAATGCGGCGCCGTCACGATCAGCATCGGCCCCGGGTTCAACCCGTGGATCATCATCGCCGCCAGCAGCACCGCCGCCGGCGCCGAGCCCGGCACCGCAAGCGTCAATACCGGAATGATCGCCCCGGGCACGCACGCGCTCTCGCCCGTCTCGGCGCTCATCAACCCCTCGATCGAGCCCTGGCCGTAGAGCTCGCGCTCCTTCGACACGCGCCGCGCCGCGGCATAGCTCGTCCACGCCGCGATGTCCTCGCCCAAGCCCGGCAAGGCGCCGACGAAGGTGCCGAGCAGGCCGGAGCGGAGGATCGTGCGCCAGTAGCGCGTGATGTCGGACAGGCGCGGGATCACGCTGTCCAGCGTCGCCGCCACCGGCTGCATCCGCGGGCCGCGCATCACCTGCAACACCTCGGCCACCCCGAACGCCCCCACCAGCGCCGGCAGCAGGCTGATCCCGCCGGCGAGATTGGGATCGCCGAAGGCGTAGCGCGCATAGGCGTGGTTGGTCTCCTGCCCGATCGTCGAGACGAACAGCCCGAGGAATCCGGCGATGTAGCCCTTCAGCGCATCCCCGCCCGACAGCGTCCCCGCGATCACGATGCCGAACAGCGCGATCCAGAAGAACTCGTAGCTGCCGAAGCTCAGCGCCATCTCGCCCAAGGTCGGCGTCAGCAGCGCCACCATCGCCGTGCCGACCAGCGTGCCGAGCCACGAGCCGGACGTCGAAATCCCCATCGCGCGGCCCGCCTCGCCCCGCCGCGCGAGCGGATACCCGTCCAGCGTCGAACAGGCGGACGCCGGCGTGCCCGGGATGTTCAGCAGGATCGCGCTCCGGCTGCCGCCGTAGATCGCGCCGACATAGATGCAGATCAGGATCTGGATCGCCGCATCGGGCTGCATCCGGTAGGTCAGCGTGGTCATCAGCGCCACGCCCATGGTCGCCGTCAGCCCCGGCAGCGCGCCGATGATGATGCCGAGCAGCGTCGCCCAGGCGACGTTGAACAGCGTCGCCGCCGTCATCAGCGACGCGAACGCATCGCCCAGCATCACGAGCTGCTGCGGCATCAGGGCAGCCGCACCAGGAACACCCGCTCGAACACGAGCGTGACGACGAACCCCGTGGCAAGCCCGAGCACGACCCCCTCGGCGATCCGGCGCAGGCGCTTTCCGCGCGGCGTGATCGGCCACTCGAACAGGATGGTGAAGCAGGCGACGAACAGCGCGGCTGCCGCCCAGAACGGCACCCGCCCGACCAGGCCGAACACCAGCGTCACCCCGAGCGCGGCCGCGATCGCCAGCCGCAGCGTCGAGGCGCCCTCGACCACGCGCCAGTCCGGCGGTAGCCCGCCGTCAGGTCGGAGCGCCCCGCGCAGCACCGCGCGCACCCCGAGCACCAGCGACAACAGCCCGATCACCACCGCATGGAAGCCCGGCACGATGCCCGGCGCGGTGAACGGATCGCCACCCTGCGCGGTGAAGGTCGGCATCGCCCACGCCCCCGCGAACGCTGCGCCAGCGAAGGCGAGCAGCACCGCCGCCGTGATCAGGTCGGCGCGGGCGCGCGGCGGCGGGGTGACGTGACTTGCCGCGCTTTCGTCCGCCACCCTGCCTCCTTACGGCCGCGGAATGCCGACCGTGTCCGGCGAGACCTTCGACTTGCCGGCGTCGTGATAGAGCCAGGCGGTCTGGCGCACCATCTGCATCGCGCCGCTATGCGCCTCTTCGCCATGGATCGGTGTGAACAGCGCCGAGCGGTCGGTCGCGTAGCGCTTCAGCGCCTCGCTGTTGGCGATCTTGCGCTCCCACGCCATGGTCATCGTGCGCACCACCGGCTCCGGCGCGCCCTTGGGAATCCAGATGCCGAAGTAGTTCACCGGCGCGACCATGCCCGGCACCCAACGCGTGATCGGTGGGATCTCGCCATGCCCCGCGAGCGTCACCGGCTTGTCCGACAGCACCACCAGCGGCCGCAGCCGATTGCCGCGGATCATCTCGGTCATCTCGACCAGGAGCTGACACACCACCGGGGTCTCGCCCGCGACGGTCGCCACCACGGCCGGGTTGCCGCCCTCGTAGGTGACATGGCGGTACTGGAGGCCAGGCACCGCCGCGCGCACCATCTCCATCATGTTGTGCCCGGCGGACGACAGCCCCGCCGTCGCCACCGGCACCGTAGCACCCCGCGTCTTCAGCACCTCGAGCAACTGGCCGAAGTCGCGATACGGCGTGTTCGGATTGACGCTGATCGCCGAGACATTCGCGACCGCGAGGAACAGGTTCCAGTCCGCGAGCGACGTATCGAGCATGCCGAGCACCTTGTAGGTGCCGACATCCGCCGCCGCTCCGGCCGCCCAGGTGTGGCCGTCACGCGCGGCCTCCATCGCGTTGCGCGTGCCGATCGAGCCCGAGGCGCCCGGCTGGTTCACCACCACGAAACGCTGGCCGAGCTCGCTCTCCAGTTCCGCGGCGACGATGCGCGCCATCTGGTCGGTCGAGCCGCCTGCCGCCCAGGGCACGATGATGGTGACGGGCCGCTCGGGCCGCCACGGATAGGCCTGCGCGGCCGCCGGCAGCGCGGGCAGCACGGCGGCGGATGCAGCCAGACCGACGAAGGTGCGACGCTTCATGGACCCCTCTCCCCGTTGCGGGTAACTTGTTGGTTACCTGATGGTCCACCGGATCGAACCAGCGCGTCAAGCGCACGGGAGGGGATGTGCGGGTCCTGCAGATCGGCTGCGGCAATTTCGGTGCCGCCCATCTCGCCGGCTGGGCGCGGGTGGGGCTTGCGGAGTCGCTGACGGTCGCCGATCCGCGCCCCGACCTCGCCGAGATCGTCGCGCGTCATGCGCCCGCTGCGCGCGTCGTGGCCGACTGGCGCGCCGCGCTTGCCGAGGCCGAGCTTGTCGATGTCCTGACGCCGACCGACACGCACCACGCGATCGCCTCCGCTGTGCTCGATGCCGGCAGGCCGCTGTTCCTCGAGAAGCCCGCCGCGCCGACGGCGGAGGAGGCGCGCGACCTGCTGCGCCGCGCCGAGGCGGGCCGCGTGAAGGTGCAGATCGGCATGTATCTCCGCTTCCACCCCAAGGGCGCGGCGCTGAAGGCCCTGATCGCCGAAGGCGCGATCGGGCGCGTGCTGCACTGCTCGGCGCGCTTCGTCGGCATGAAGCGCATGCGCGCCGACAGCGGCCCGCTCGCCAACGACGCGGTGCACTTCATCGACCTGATCCTCTGGCTGGTCGACGCGACGCCGGCACGAGTGTTCGCCACGCTGCGCGACGACGAGGCGCGCGGCCATGACGATCTCGCCGCGGTGCAGATGCGTTTCCCGTCGGGCACGACCGCGCTGGTCGAGGCCGGCTACCGCCTGCCGGGCGTCACACCCGATCCGTTCACCGCCGGCACGCTCTCGACCAAGGAGCTGGTCGTGACGGGCACGGCCGGCGTCGCCCGTTTCAGCCTGACCGAGGAGCGGCTGACACTGTGGCGTGGACAGCACCGGCGCGCGGGCGCGATCTTCGTGCCCGAGTACGGCGAGCCCGAGGAGATCGCCGCCCCCGCCGCCGACCCGCCCGAGGTGATGGCGCGCCAGTTCGCGCATTTCCTCCGCGTGCTGCGCGGCGAGGCCGAGCCCATCGCCACCTTGCGCGATGCCGGCGTGGCGGTCGCCGAGGTGCTCGATGCGGCGCGCGAGAGCAGCCGGCGCGATGCCGTCGTCGGGATCGCCGCCTGATGCGCTTCAGCCTGTGCAACGAGGTGGTGCGCGAGCTGCCCTTCGCCGCGCAGTGCGATCTTGCCGCCGCGCTTGGCTATGGCGGCATCGAGCTCGCGCCCTTCACACTGGGAGACGAACCGCACCGCCTGTCCGCGGCCGCGATCGCCGTGCTGCGCCGCGCCGCGTCGGAGGCCGGGATCGCCATCACCTCGCTGCACTGGCTGCTGGTGGCACCCGCCGGCCTGTCGATCACCAGCGACGAGATGGCGACGCGCGCGCGTACCCTCGACGTGATCGCGGGACTGGTCGATCTCGCGGCCGAGATTGGCGCGACGCATCTGGTGCACGGCTCGCCGGCGCAGCGCGTGTTGCCGGACGGGCCTCACCGCGCGGCCGCCCGCGCGCGCGGCATCGATGCCTTCGCCTTCGCCGGCGAGCGGGCGCGCGACGCGGGCGTCGTCTACTGCATCGAGCCGCTCGACCGTGGCCAGACCGCGTTCGTCAACACGATCGAGGAGGCCGCCGGGATCGTGCGCGCCATCGGCAATCCGGCGCTGCGCACCATGCTCGACGCCTGCTCGGTCGCGACCACCGAGACCGAAAGGCTCGATGCGCTCATCGCGCGCTGGCTGCCCACCGGACTGATCGCGCATGTGCACCTGAACGATCCGAACAGGCGCGCGCCCGGCCAGGGCGCGCTCCGCTTCGGCCCAGTGCTCGCCGCGTTGCGCGCGCAGGGCTATACGGGCACGGCGGCGGTGGAGCCGTTCGAGTACGTTCCCGACGGCCCCGGCTGCGCGGCGCGCGCGATCGGCTACCTGCACGGCATTCTGGAGACGCTGCCATGACGGCACCCCGCATCACGCTCGACGAGGTGCGGGCGTTCGAGTGGCCCTTCCGCCTCCGCCTGCCGTTCCGCTTCGGTGTCATCACCGTCACGCATGGCCGCCAGGCGGTCGTCGTTGCGCGTGTACGGCTGGAGAACGGCCGCGTCGCCGAGGGCCTGGCGGCCGAGACCTTGGCGGCGAAGTGGTTCGACAAGGACCCGACCCTGACCGACGATCAGAACGAGCACCAGCTTCGCCGCGCGATCGAGATCGCGCGCAACGCCTATCTCGCGGCCGGGCCGCGGACGCCGTTCGCGCTGTTCGCGGACAGCTACGCCTCGATCCTGGCGCAGGCCGCGACCGAGCGCCTGCCGCCGCTGGTGGCGGGGTTCGGCCCCGCCCTGCTCGACCGCGCGATCCTCGATGCGGTGCTGCGCGCCCATGGCGTCTCCTTTGCCACCGGCATGCGCGCCAATGTCGCCGGGATGGCGCCGCACGCCGCCATTGCCGATCTCGGCGGCTTCGACTGGAACGGCTTCCTCGCGAGCCTGTCGCCACGGCCGCGGATTGCCGCGCGCCACACCGTCGGTCTGGTCGATCCGATCACCGCGTCCGATCAGCCCGCCGGCGCGCGCGTCGAGGACGGCTTGCCGGAGACGCTCGAGGAGGTCTGCACCGCCTACCGCCACACCTACTTCAAGCTGAAGGTCGGCGGCGATGTCGCGGCCGATGTCGATCGCCTGGCGCGCATCGCCGCCGTGCTCGACCGTCTCGTGCCCGGCTATCGCGCCACGCTGGACGGCAACGAGCAGTACGCGGACGCCGAGGGCGCGCTCGCGCTCTGGCGTGCGATCGAGGCCGAGCCGCGTCTTGCGACGCTGCGCAACGCAGTGCTGTTCATCGAGCAGCCCGTCAAGCGCGCCGCGGCGCTGGCCGCCGACATGTCGCCGCGCGCCGCGCGCCGACCCGTGATCGTGGACGAGAGCGACGGCACGCTCGATGCCTTCGTCACCGCGCGGGGGTGCGGCTACGCGGGCGTGTCCTCGAAGACCTGCAAGGGCTTCTACAAGAGCCTGACCAACCTCGCGCGCTGCCGGGTGTGGAACGACGGAGCCGCCGGCGAGCGCTTCTTCATGAGCGGCGAGGACCTGACCACGCTCGCCGGACTCTGCGTGCAGCAAGATCTGGCGCTGGTCTCGCTGCTCGGTCTCGCGCATGTCGAGCGCAACGGCCACCACTTCGTCGACGGCTTCGCCGGCCGGCCGCGCGCCGAGGCCGAGCGCTTCCTCGCCGCGCATCCCGGGCTCTACCGCGCGACGGACCGTGGCCCGCGCCTCGCGATCGCCGACGGAATGCTCGACCTCGCCAGCCTCGACTGCGCCGGCTTCGGCTCGGCGGTGCTGCCCGACACCGCGTCGATGGAGACGATGCCGAAGGCGGCGTGGCCGGTCAGTTGACGGTGATGTTCGCCTCGCGCACCACCCGGCCCCACATCGCGGTCTCGGCGCGCATCCGCTCCGCCACCGCATCAGGCGTGGAGGAGACGGGATCGGCGCCGGCCTGGACGAGCCGCGCCCGCACCGACGGATCGGCGAGCGCCGCATTCAGCGCTGCGTTCAGCCGCGCGATCGCCGGCGCCGGCGTGCCCGTGGGTGCCATCACCGCGCCCCAGGACGTCGCAGAGGCACCCGCAAGCCCGGCCTCCGCCATGCTCGGCACCTCCGGCAGCAGCGGATGCCGCGCCGAGCCCGTGACCGCGAGCGCGCGCACGCGGCCAGCCTGCACCTGGCCGATGCAGGACGGCAGTTGGTCGAGCATCAGGTGTACCGTGCCGGCAACCGTGTCGTTCAGCGCCGGCGCGGAGCCGCGATACGGCACGTGGGTGAGCTCGACGCCGGCCGTCAGGCGGAACAGCTCGGCGACCATGTGCGTCGAGCTCCCCGCACCGGCCGAGCCGTAGGCAAGCCGCCCCGGCTGCGCCTTGGCGAGGGCGACGAGCTCGGCCACCGTCGTCGCCTGTACGGAGGGGTGGACGATCAGCACGTGCACGGTCTCGAACGCCATGCCGACACCGGCGAGATCGCGCGCCGGATCGAAGGTCATGCCGCGATAGAGATGCGGGTTGATCGTCAGTCCGCCCATCGTGCCCATCAGCAGGGTGTGGCCGTCGGCGGGGCTGCGCACGACGTTCTCCGCGCCGACATTGCCGCCCGCGCCGGTGCGGTTCTCGACCACCACGGGCTGGCCGAGTGTCGCGGACATGTGCTCGCCCAGCACGCGCGCCACCACGTCGGTCGCCCCGCCGGCGGGGAACGGCACGACCATGCGCACCGGGCGCGACGGCGCCCAGGACTGCGCCTGCGCCGCAGCCGGCAGAAACGCCGCCGCGGCGACCACGAGACGTCGTGTCAGCATCGGTCCCTCCCTCACACGCAGCGTTCGAAACGCTGTTTCATCACGGCCAGCACCTCGTCCGGATCGCGCGTCCACCAGTCGCGCGACGAGAAGATCTCGACCTCGATCGGCCCATCGTAGCCGGCCGCATCCACCGCTTCGCGCAAGCCCGCGATGTCGGCGACCCCGTCGCCCATCATGCCGCGATCGGTGACGAGATCGCGCGTCTCCCGCAGCCAGTCGCAGACGTGAAGGCCGAGGATACGGCCGCGCGCACGCGCGACCTGCGCCAGCACCTCGGGGTCCCACCAGACGTGATAAATGTCGAGTGCCACGCCGACGCCCGCGCCCAGCGCGTCGCACCAGTCGAGCGCCTGGGCGGTGGTGGAGAGCACCGAGCGGTCGGCGCAGGTCATCGGGTGCAGCGGCTCGAGCGCGAGCGGAACCCCGACTTCACGCGCGTGCGGCAGCACGGCGGCGAGCCCGTCGAGACAGCGCGCGCGGGCGACGGCGAGGTCGCGCGAGCCTTCCGGCAGCCCGCCATTGACGATGACCAGGCAGGCGGCACCGATCGCCGCTGCCTCGTCGATCGCGCGGCGATTGTCGTCGATCGCCTGCGCGAGCGTGCCCGCGCTCCACCAGCCGCCGCGACAGAGGCCCGACACCTTCAGCCCGGCATCGCGGATGTGCTGCGCCGCGCGCGCCACGCCATAGGCCGCGAGCCCGTCGCGCCACGGGCCGATCCAGCCGATCCCGTGCCGCGCACAGCCCTCGATGCAGGCGGGCAGGTCCCAGCGCCCGCGCACCGTCGCGGTGTTCAGCGACAGACGCGCGAGCCCCGCCATCAGTGCACGCCGTGGGTCACGAGCAGGGCGCGCATCCGTGTGCACGCCATCTCCGGATCGCGCAGCAGTCCGGCGGCGTCGGCGAGGCGGAACAGCTCGGCGAGATGGGGCAGGCTGCGCGCCGAATGCTGGCCACCGACCATGGTGAAATGGTCCTGGTGGCCGTTCAGCCAGGCGAGAAACACCACGCCGGTCTTGTAGAACCGCGTCGGCGCCTTGAAGACGTGGCGCGACAGCGGAACGGTCGGGCCGAGGACATCGTGGAACGTCGAGAGGTCGTTGCGGTGCAGGCTGCCGAGGGCAGCCGAGGCGGCGGGCGCGATCGGATCGAAGATGCCGAGCAGCGCGTCGGAATGGCCCTGCTCGTCGCCGGCGATCAGTTCGGCGTAGTTGAAGTCGTCGCCGGTGTACATGCGCACGCCTTTCGGCAGGCGCCTTCGCATGACGACCTCCTTGTCCTTGTCGAGCAGCGAGACCTTGATGCCGTCGATCGCCGAAGCGTTGGCGTTCAGCATCGCCAGGCACGTCTCCATTGCCTGCCAGTGGTCGTCCGAGCCCCAGTAGCCGGCGAGCGCGGGGTCGAACATCTCGCCCAGCCAATGGATGATCACGGGCTGGCGCACCTGCGACAGCACGCGGTGATAGACGCGGAGGTAGTCGTCGGGGCCCCGCGCGGCCTTCGCGAGCGCGCGGCTCGCCATCAGGATCACCCGTCCGCCGAGCGCCTCGACCGCGCCCACCTGGTGCTCGTAGGCGGCGATCACGTCGTCGATCGTCACATCCGGACCCGGCGCGAGATGGTCGGTGCCCGCGCCGCAGGCGATCAGCGCGCCGGGGATGCCCTTCGCCGCATCGAGGCTGCGCCGGATCAGCTCGAGCGAGGTCGCCCAGTCCAGCCCCATGCCGCGCTGGGCCGTGTCCATCGCCTCGGCCACGCCGAGGCCGAGCGACCAGAGATAGCGGCGATAGGCGATGGTGCGGTCCCAGTCGATGGCGACGTCGAGCCACGGATCGCAGTCGGCGAGCGGATCGGAGACCACGTGCGCGGCGGCGATCGCCACGCGGTTGAACGGCGGCGTGGCCTTCGGGAACTCGCGCGGCGGGCTGGTCGTGAACGGCGCGAGGCGGCGGTCGGCGGTCGGCAGGGTGATCGTCGGCATGCTCACGCCTCCAAGGCGGGAATGTCGATCCAGCGCCGCTCGGCCCACGACGTCAGGCCGGCTTCGGCGAGCTGCACGCCCTTCGCACCCTCGCGCAGCGTGTGCGGGAAGGGCGCGTCCTCCATCACGTGGCGGATGAACATCTCCCACTGAGCACGGAACCCGTTGGGGTAGGCCGTGTTGTCCGGCACCTCGTCCCAGGTGCGGAAGAAGTCGATGGTCTGCGGCTGATCGGGGTTCCACACCGGCTTGGGCGTGTTCACGCGCGCCTGGGTCCAGCAGCGGTGCAGCCCGGCGACCGCGCTGCCATGCGTGCCGTCGACGTGGAACGTGACGAGGTCGTCGCGGCGCACGCGCGTGCACCAGGAGGAGTTGACCTGCACCACTGCGCCGGAGTCGAGCGTGAAGGTGGCGTAGGCGGCATCGTCGGCATCGGCGACATAGGGCTCGCCCTGTTCGTCCCAGCGGCGCGGGATGTGTGTCGCGCCGAGGCAGCTCACCGCGGTGACCGGGCCGAAGATGTTGTCGATCACGTAGCGCCAGTGGCAGAGCATATCGAGGATGATCCCGCCGCCCTCCGCCTTGCGGTAGTTCCAGGACGGGCGCTGCGCCGGCTGCCAGTCGCCCTCGAACACCCAGTAGCCGAACTCGCCGCGCACCGAGAGCAGCCGGCCGAGGAAGCCGCTGTCGATCGCCATCTTCAGCTTGCGTAGCCCAGGCAGGAACAGCTTGTCCTGCACCACGCCGTTCTTGAGGCCCTTCGCCTCGGCGCGGCGCGCGACGTCGAGCGCGTCGGCGAGCGTCTCCGCGGTCGGCTTCTCGCAGTAGATGTGCTTGCCGGCGGCGATCGCGCGGCGCAGCAGATCGGCGCGCATCTGCGTCGTGCCGGCGTCGAAGAACACGGTATCGTCGGGGTTGGCGAGTGCCACGGCGAGATCGGTGCCCCAGCGCTCGACCCCGTGCGCGGCGGCGAGCGCGCGCACCTTCTCCGCGTTGCGGCCGATCAGGATCGGATCGGGCATCACGCGCGTGCCGTCCTTCAGCGCCACACCGCCCTCGGCGCGGATCGCGGCGATCGAACGGATCAGGTGCTGATTCATGCCCATCCGCCCGGTGACACCGTGCATGATCAGGCCGAGGCGACGGGTCTCGGGCATCGTTCCTCCGTCAGGACAGAAAGTCGTGCAGATGCGCGCGCACGAACGCGTCGTCGGCGAGGTCGGCGTGGTCGTGACAGACGCGGTCGATCTCGACGATCTGTCCGGGCGACAGCCCCTCGTCCGGATCGAGGCACCAGATGCCGCGCAGCAGGCCCTGGCGTCGCAGCACCTCGTGGATGCCGGCGATGCAGCCGTGGAAGGCATTGGCGACGTCGAAGAAGGCGGCGTTGCAGTCGGTCACGCGCGCATCGAGCGACAGCAGCGCGGGATCGCCCGGCGGGGCGGCGTGGATGCGGCCGAGCAGATCGACCGCGGTCCTGGTCCAGACCGCCCAGTGGCCGAGCAGGCCGCCCTTGAAGCGGAGCATCACCTCGCGCCCGTTCGCGCGCACGGCGAAGGGGGTGAGCAGGTCGGCGACGATGTGGTCGTCATTGCCGGTGTAGAGCGTGATGCGCTCCTCCGCGCCCGCAAGCACGACGCCGCGCAGCACGTCGAGCGTGGCGTAGCGGTCGAACGGCGCGACCTTGATCGCGGCGACGTTCTCGATCGCGGCGAAGCGCTGCCAGAACCGTGCCGACAGCGCGATCCCCCCGACCGACGGCTGGAGGTAGAAGCCGAACAGCGGCATCTCGGCCGCGACCGCTTGGCAGTGCGCGACGATCTCGTCCTCGGAGGCACCCTTCATCGCCGCGAGGCTCAGCAGCACCGCGTGATAGCCGAGGCCGCGCGCGATCCGTGCCTCCGCCACCGCCTGGTCGGTGCGGCCGATCGCGCCGGCGACCAGCAGCACGGGCCGCGCCGCCGCCGCGGCCGTTTCGGCGGCGATCCGCAGCACTGGCTCGTAGAGCCCGACCTCGCGGATCGCGAACTGGGTCGTATGCACCCCGACCGCGAGCCCGCCGGCGCCGGCGGCAAGGTAGTAGCGCGAGAGCGCGCGCTGATGACGCGGGTCGAGCCGGCGATCCTCATCGAGCGCCAGCGGATGCGCCGGGATGACGCACCCCGCCCGCAGCGTCGCGCGCACCGGTTCCGGCCAGTCCTGCCAGTGCAGGCCCATCGTTCCTCCCGATCAAGTAACCAGGTGGTTACCTGACCCCCGGCCGGTCGTCAACGCGGCCGGCGCAGATAGCCCAGGATCACCTCGACCGCATGCGCCTCGCGCGCCGCGATCGCCTGCTCGGTCAGCAGGTCGCGGCCGAAGATCACCGACAGCGTGTGACCATTCGCCAGGTAGAAATGCGAGAGCGCAGTGAGCGAGATGTAGAGCTGCACCGGATCGACACCGTCGCGGAACCGCCCCTCGGCTGCGCCGCGCTTGAGCAGTGTGGCGAGCATCGACACGACCGGCGAGTAGAGCGCCGGCACATGGGTGGACCGCCGCAGGTAGCGCGCGCGATGCAGGTTCTCGCTGGTCAGCAGCGCCACCACTTCGGGGTGCGTGGCGGTGTAGCGCAGCTTGAAGCGGACGAGTTCGGCGATGCCCTCCTCGGGCGAGAGATGCTCGACATCGATGCCGCTCTCCTCGGCGCGCATCGCGCCGTACACGGCTTCGAGGGCGGCGAGCCACAGCTCCTCCTTGCCGCCGATATAGGCGTAGAGCATGCGCTTGTTGGCGCCCGCGCGCGCGGCGATCTCGTCCACGCGCGCGCCGTCCAGTCCCTTGGCGGTGAACTCGGCGATCGCCGCCTCGAGGATGCGCTGGCGCGTCGCCTGGGCGCGCGGCGAGGCGGTGTCGGGCGCGTCGTTCATCCGAACTCCGGTCCCACCGGCGCGATGATCAGCGATGCATCGCCGGGCAGCGGTGCCGTGCCCATCGCCATGCGCGTGAAGGGGCGCTGCGGGCTGGCGCCGCGGCCGGCGAGCCAGGCGGCAAGCTCGGCCTGCGCATCGGCGAGGTCGATCACCACGCTCTGACCCGCCGGCAGCGCCGCGAGGGCCGCGGCGATCAGACGTTGCGCGGAACGACCGTCGCGCGCGATCACGGGGCCGATCTGCGGTGCGAGCCGGCCGTCGCGCGCCAGCGCGAAGCCCTCGATCCGCATGCCCGCGACGGCGACCCGCGCGGCCGCGGGCAGCCGAGCCGCGATCGCGCGCAGCAGGCGCTCCCGCGGCATGCCGTTGGCGGCGGCGTCGAGGGCCAGGATCTCGGGCCAGTCGCCGGGGCGGAGCGGCCGCACGCCGGGGACGGCGCTGCCGGTTGCATCGAGCCGCCAGCGCCGGAAGCTCCAGAACGGCGCCAAGCCGAGTTTCGTGTACACCGGCTGGCCGAACGGCGTGGCGTCCAGCACCGCGCGGTGGCCGGAGGCTGCAAGCGCGGCCAGCGCATGCGCCATCAGCGCGGTGGCATGACCGCGGCCGCGGTGCTCGGGCAGCGTCAGCACCATCGACACCCAGGCCACCGTCGGGCCGAACGGCAGCACGGCCGCGCTCGCCGCGAGCACGCCGTCCGCCTCGATCCCCCAGACGCTGCCGTCGCGCAGGAAGTGGCGCCAGTCCGCGATCGTCTGGTTCCAGCCGGCGGCGGTGGAGAGCGCGAATGCGGTGTCGAGATCGGCCTCGGCCAGCGGGTGGATCGGCGGCGCCATGTCAGTACGTGCCGTCCCGCACCTCGTAGTGGGTCGGCTTGCCCAGGCTGCGCCCGCCGCGCGACACCCAGTCAGCCGTCCAGTCGATCAACGTGGTCAGCGGAACAGTCGGGTAGCCGAACAGGCCGAACGCGCGCGCGGCGTTGTTCAGCCAGCCGGTCGACGCCTCCTCGCCGGTGACGATCGCCGTGCGGCCGAGCCGGCGGGCGAACTCGTGTGCGAGCCAGCGCACGGAGATGGTTTCGGGGCCGGTGACGTTCAGCGCGGCCATCGGTGCGGCGGCGTGTGCGAGCGCGGCGAGCGCCCAGGCGTTGGCGTCGCCCTGCCAGATCACGTTGACATGGCCGGAGGTGACGTCGATCGGCTGGCTGTCGCGCACCTTCACGGCGATGTCGTGCAGCACGCCGTAGCGCAGATCGATCGCGTAGTTCAGCCGGATCGCGATGGTGCGCGTGCCGCGCGCGGCCGCGGCGTGCTCGAAGGCGCGCTCGCGCGCGACGCAGGACCAGGCGTAGTCCCCCGCCGGCGGGATGAGCGGCGTCGCCTCGGTCGCGCCGCCCGAGAGCACCGGCACGAAGGGATAGACGCAGCCGGTCGAGAAGAAGGCGATGCGGCTGGCAGCGTAGCGGTCCGCGACCATGGCGGGGACAGTGGCGTTCATCGCCCAGGTGAGGTGTTCGGCGCCGGTGGAGCCGAACTTGCGGCCGGCCATGTAGACGACGTTGGGCGCGTCGGGCAGGCGCGCGAGGGCGCCGCGGTCGAGCAGGTCGGTCTCGATCGTTTCGATACCGTGGGTGTCGAGGCGCTCGCGCAGGCCGGGTTCGGAGAAGCGGGCGACGCCGATGATGCGGCGCGAGGGGTCGGCGCGGCGGGCAAGGCGTGCGAGCGTCGGCCCCATCTTGCCGCCGACGCCGAGGATCAGGATGTCCCCGGGCGGCAGGGTGAAGCCGCGCGGGGGGCGGGAGAGCGCCTCTTCGAGGTCCTCTTCAGTAGCCGGGGGACCACGCTGGTCCCCCGGACCCCCTGCACCTGGGGCCTCCTCCCGTTGGTCGGAGGCCGCAGCCCGACCAACGGGAGGGTCGCCCTGCGGAGGGGGGTCTGGGGGGACGACCGTCGTCCCCCCAGTGCTTTTCTTACTGCTAGCCATC